>NZ_JBFUGN010000752.1:0-3115 GCF_056402895.1 Rhizobacter sp. P3_B12
GTGCTGGCCCCCGCCACCGCTGCGCCCGCCGCACCGGTGGCCGCAGCCCCGGCCGAGGCGCCCGCCGCGCCGGCCGGCCACACCGTCAAGTCGCCGATGGTCGGCACCTTCTACGGCGCCGCCAGCCCGGGCGCCAAGCCCTTCGTCGAAGTGGGCAGCACCATCAAGGAAGGCGAGCCGATCTGCATCATCGAGGCGATGAAGATCATGAACGAGATCGAGGCCGACAAGTCCGGCACCGTCACGAAGATCCTGTGCGCCAACGGCCAGCCGGTCGAGTTCGGCCAGCCCTTGTTCATCATCGAATAAGGCTGTCCGCATGTTCAAGAAGATCCTGATCGCCAATCGAGGCGAGATCGCGTTGCGCATCCAGCGGGCCTGCCGCGAGATGGGCATCAAGTCGGTCGTCGTCTATTCCGAGGCCGACCGCGACGCCAAGTACGTGAAGCTGGCCGACGAGGCGGTGTGCATCGGCCCGGCCCAGTCGGCGCAGAGCTACCTCAACATGCCGGCCATCATCTCGACCGCCGAGGTGACCGATGCCGAGGCCATCCACCCCGGCTACGGCTTCCTGTCGGAGAACGCCGATTTCGCCGAGCGCGTCGAGCAGAGCGGCTTCGTCTTCATCGGCCCGACGCCCGATGCGATCCGCACGATGGGCGACAAGGTGTCGGCCAAGCAGTCGATGATCAAGGCCGGCGTGCCCTGCGTGCCGGGCTCCGAGGGCGCGCTGCCCGACGACCCGAAGGAGATCATCAAGACCGGCCGCGCGGTCGGCTACCCGGTGATCATCAAGGCGGCCGGCGGCGGCGGCGGGCGCGGCATGCGCGTCGTGCACACCGAGGCGGCGCTGATCCATGCGGTGCAGACCACGCGCGCGGAGGCCGGCGCGGCCTTCGGCAACTCTGCCGTCTACATGGAGAAGTTCCTCGAGAACCCGCGTCACATCGAGATCCAGGTGCTGGCCGACGAGCACAAGAACGCCGTCTGGCTGGGCGAGCGCGACTGCTCGATGCAGCGCCGCCACCAGAAGATCATCGAAGAGGCGCCGGCGCCGGGCATCCCGCGCCGCGTCATCGAGAAGATCGGCGACCGCTGCGCCGCCGCCTGCAAGCGCATCGGCTACCGCGGCGCCGGCACCTTCGAGTTCCTGTACGAGAACGGCGAGTTCTATTTCATCGAGATGAACACCCGCGTGCAGGTGGAGCACCCGGTGACCGAGCTGGTGACCGGCATCGACATCGTGCAGATGCAGATCCGCGTGGCCGCCGGCGAGAAGCTGCCGTTCCAGCAGCGCCAGATCCAGATGCGCGGGCATGCGATCGAGTGCCGCGTCAACGCCGAGGACCCGTACAAGTTCACGCCGTCGCCGGGCCGCATCACGACCTGGCATGCGCCGGGCGGGCCGGGCGTGCGCGTCGACTCGCATGCGTACACGAACTACTTCGTGCCGCCGAACTACGACTCGATGATCGGCAAGATCATCACGCACGGCGACACCCGCGACCAGGCGCTTGCGCGCATGCGCATCGCGCTGTCGGAGACGGTGGTCGAGGGCATCCTGACCAACATCCCGCTGCACCGCGAGCTGATGGCCGACGCCAAGTTCATCGAGGGGGGCACCAGCATCCATTACCTCGAAGGCTGGATGTCGCAACACAAGCGATGAGCCGTTGATGTTCGAACTGCTGTTGCTGGTCCCCGAAGACCTGGTCGAGCCCGTCAGCGATGCGCTGATGGACGAGTTGCAGGCCTTGTCGGTCTCGGTCGAGGATGCCGATGCCGACACCGATGCCGAGCACGCGCTGTTCGGCGAGCCGGGCATGCCGGCGCCGCGCGGCGGCTGGCAGCGCTCGGTCGTGAAGGCGCTGTTCGCCGAGGAAGACGCCGCCACCGAGGCCGGCGCGCTGCTGCTCGCGCAGGACTGGGCGGGCGGCGTGCAGCTGCAGGCGCTGCAGAAGGTCGAGGAACAGGACTGGGTGCGCCTGACGCAATCGCAGTTCGCGCCGGTGCCGGTCACCGACACGTTCTGGATCGTGCCGACCTGGCACGAGCCGCCGGCGCAGGCGCGCACCGTGATCCGGCTCGACCCGGGCCTCGCGTTCGGCACCGGCACGCACCCGACGACGCGCATGTGCCTGCGCTGGATCGCGACGCAGGCCCCCGCGCGCGCGGCCGGCTGGCAGCGCGTGCTCGACTACGGCTGCGGCTCCGGCATCCTCGCGATCGGCGCGGCGCTGCATGGCGGGCGCGGCATCGATGCCGTCGACATCGACCCGGCCGCCGTCGAATCGACGCGCGCCAATGCCGACGCCAACGGCGTCACGCTCGACGCCGGCCTGCCGGATGCGGCGCATGGCGAGTACCCGCTGGTGCTCGCGAACATCCTCGCGTCGCCGCTGAAGCTGCTGGCCCCGCTGCTGTGCGGCCACGTGGCCGCGGGCGGCGACCTGGTGCTGGCCGGCATCCTCGAGCGCCAGGCCGACGAGCTGAAGGCCGCCTATGCGCCCTGGTGCACGCTGGACGTGAGCGACCAGGAAGAAGGCTGGATCCTGATGACGGCGCGGAAGAAGGCCATGGSATGATTTCGCCATGAGCCTGGCCACTCGTTGCACTGCCTGCGGTACCGTCTTCCGGGTCGTCCAGGACCAGCTCAAGGTCTCCGAAGGCTGGGTCCGCTGCGGGCGCTGCGACGAGGTCTTCAACGCGCTCGAGGGCCTGTTCGACCTGGAGCGCGACTCCCCGCCGGAGTGGCGTCCCCCGACCCCGCCCCCGCCCACCCCGATCGCCGCCGCACCGGTCGCCGCCCCCCAGGCCACGCCGTCGTTCCAGCCGCTGCCCGAGCCGCCGGACGATGACGACATCTTCCAGCTGAGCGAAGACGACCGCATCCACTCGCGCTTCTTCCACCCCGAGCAGGCCGACGTCGCGCAGACGCCGGCGCAGGGCGTGGCGCAGCGCGACCGGGTCGATTTCTCCGACGCGCAGTTCAACATGGACTTGCTGGAGAGCGAGATCAACGGCGGCGCCCCCCCGCCGGCGCCGCCCCGCAAATCCAAGCCGGTGGCCAAGCCGGCCGCGAAGCAGGCGACCAAGCCGGCCGCCAAGCCCGCCG
>NZ_JBFUGN010000753.1:0-3114 GCF_056402895.1 Rhizobacter sp. P3_B12
GCTGCTGCCCGGCCTCGCGCAGGCGTGCCTCGGCCCGCTCGATCGCGGCCATGGGACCGGCGATCACGCACAACTGTTYGGCGTTGACCGCAGCGAGGTCGCAACCATCGCCGAGGTACGGGCGCAGCGCGTCTTCGGTCAGCGCCACCGCCGTCATCGCGCCGGCCGGCAGCCCTTGCATCAGGCGGCCGCGGGTGGTCACGATGTGCAGCGCATCCGCCAGCCGGAAAACCCCGGCCAGGCAGGCCGCAACGTACTCGCCGAGGCTGTGGCCGATCATCAGCGCCGGGGTCACGCCGAGGCTCATCCACCAGCGCGCCATCGCGTACTCGATGACGAACAGCGCCGGCTGCGTCAGCTCGATGCGCGCAAGCCGTTGCTCGGCTGCTGCCGCGTCGGCCGGCGCCGGAAACAACACCTCGCGCAGGTCGAACCCGAGCTCGGGCCGCAGCAGCTCGCAGCAATGGTCGACCTCGGCGCGGAACACACCGCTGCGCCGGTACAGCGCCTCGCCCATGTGCACATGCTGGGCACCACCGCCGGGGAACAGGAACACCAGCTCGGGCGCCGCATCGACCGCGGCGTTCGCGGCTTCGGGCGCCTGCAGCATCTGCGCCGCCAGCGCGTGGCTGTCGGCCACCACCGCGCTGCGCTGCGCGAAGGCCTGCCTGCCGGATTGCAGCGTGTGCGCCACGTCGGCCAGGGCCTGCTCCGGATGCGACTGCAGGTGGTCCGCGAGCAGCGCACGCGACTCGCGCAGCGCCGTGCCGTCACGGGCCGACAGCGGCAACACCTGCCAGTCGCTGTCGTCCAGCAACTCGGTCGCAGCCGGCGCCTCTTCCAGCACCACGTGCACGTTCGTGCCACCGATGCCGAAACCGCTGACGCCGGCACGCCGCGGCGTGTCGCCCTGCGGCCACGGCGCGGCCGCGGTGCTGACGTAGAACGGGCTGCTGCCCAGAGCCAGCTGCGGATTCGCCCGCTCGAAATGCAGGCTCGGCGGCAGCGTGCGGTGCTTCAGCGCCATCACCGCCTTGATCAGCCCGGCGACGCCGGCCGCGGCATCGAGGTGGCCGATGTTGGTCTTGACCGAGCCGAGCGCGCAGAAGCCGCGGCGCGCAGTGCCGGCGCGGAAGGCCTGCGTCAGCGCCGCCACCTCGATCGGGTCGCCGAGCACGGTGCCGGTGCCGTGCGCCTCGATGCAACCGATGCTGTCGGGCGACACGTCGGCCACCAGGTGCGCGGCACGGATCACGTCGGCCTGGCCGCGCACGCTGGGCGCGGTGAAGCCGACCTTGTCCGAACCATCGTTGTTCGCGGCCGAGCCCTTGATCACCGCATGCACGGTGTCGCCGTCGCGCAGCGCGTCGTCGAGGCGCTTCAGCACCACCAGGCCGGCGCCGCTGCCGATCAGCGTGCCGGCCGCCTTTTCGTCGAAGGCGCGGCAATGGCCGTCGGGCGACAGGATCGCGCCGGCCTGGTGGCGGTAACCGCCGTCCTGCAGCAGGTTCAGCCACACACCTCCCGCCAGCGCCATGTCGCAGTCGCGGGCCAGCAGCGCCTGGCAAGCGGTGTGGATGGCGGTCAGCGAGGTCGAGCAGGCGGTCTGCACCGTGACGGCCGGGCCGCGCAGGTTCAGCTTGTAGGCGACGCGGGTGCACAGCGAGCCGGGCGAGTTGCCGCTCATCAGGCTCAGCAGCTCGGCGATCTGGCCGGTGTCGGCACCACCCGACGCCGGAAGCAGGTGCCGGATCAAGTAGAGATTCGGTCCGTCGCCTGCATACACGCCGACCGGCACGTCGAGCTGGCCGGTCGCGTAGCCGGCCTGCTCCAGCGCCTGCCAGGCGCACTCGAGAAACAGCCGCTGCTGCGGATCGAGCTGCTCGGCCTCGCGCGGCGCGTAGCCGAAGAAGCCGGCGTCGAACTCGCCGATGCCGTCGAGCCGCACGCCGGCCTTCACGAAGCTGGGGTCGTCGAGCAGGCTCTGCGGCACGCTACGTGCACGCAGCTCGTCGTCGCTGAAACGGGCGACCGATTCGACGCCGTCGCGGATGTTGCGCCAGAAGGCGTCGACATCGGCCGCACCAGGGAAGCGGCCGGCCAGGCCGATGATCGCGATCTCGATGCCGTTCGGCTCTTGGTGTTGCATCAGGTGTTCCTCTCGGTGGCGCGGCGCCGCTGCAGCAGCGCGGCCCGTTGTTGTCTGGCGCGGTCGTCGACGGCTGCAGTGGCAGGCGCCGTTGAACCGCGCTCCAGCCGCTGCGCGAGTGCTGCGAGCGTCGGGTGCTTGAACAGCTCGACCAGCGGCAGCTCGACCCCCAGCCGCTGCTGCACCTGCTGGTGAACGCGGATCAGCAGCAGCGACTGCCCGCCGAGGTCGAAGAAGTTGTCGTGCTGGCCGACGCGGGCCACGCCCAGCACCTCGCGCCAGATCGCGGCCAGCGTCTCGGCGATGCGGCCCTGCGGCGCGAGGTGCGCGCGGTCGCCCTCGAACACCGGTTCGGGCAGCGCGCGGCGGTCGACCTTGCCGTTGGGCGTCAGCGGCAGCGCGTCCAGCGCGACGATCGCGCTCGGCACCATGTGGTCGGGCAGTGCATCGGCCAGCGCCTGGCGCAGCACGGCGGCGTCGATGCGCTGGCCGGCATGCGGCGCCGCATAAGCCACCAGCCGCAGGCCGGCCGGCCCCGGCTTCGCGACGACGACCGCGTCGCGCACCGAGCCGTGCGCCAGCAGCCGCGCCTCGATCTCACCGAGCTCAACCCGGAAGCCTCTGACCTTCACCTGCTGGTCGATGCGGCCCAGATAGTCGAGCTGGCCCTCGGCGTTCCAGCGCACCACATCGCCAGTGCGGTAGAGCCGCCCGCCCCGCGGATCGAACGGATCGGCGACGAAACGCTCCGAGGTCAGCGCCGCGCGGTTCAGGTAGCCGCGCGCCAGGCTCACGCCGCCCAGGTACAGCTCGCCGGCGACCCCGGGCGGCACGAGGTTCAGGTCGGCGTCGAGCACGCGCGCGCTCGTTTCGGTGATCGGCCGGCCGATCGGCACTTGCGTCGCGCCGTCGGCGCGGCAAGTCCAGTGCGTGACGTGGATCGTCGTCTCGGTCGGGCCGTAGAG
>NZ_JBFUGN010000754.1:0-3100 GCF_056402895.1 Rhizobacter sp. P3_B12
GCGACAGTCAGTGCACGAAGCGTGCTGCGCACGCGGGCCACGAAACCAGCCAGCTCCGGCGCCCCACCCTGATTGGCGCTCCCCAGCCTCCCCACCCGCGCCTTTGTGCCACCGCACTGCTACTTTTTGGGTGACGAGCGAACAAGTGGGGTTTGATGCCCGGGTTGTCACCCGGGCCCGGTTCCGCGTCTTCGGTCAGTCGTTCCTCCATCTCGACACCCTCATGTGCTGCGTCTGGTGGCGCCGGTCAGCGGCATTCCTTGCCCGGGTAATAACCCGGGCTCAACCTTCACTTGTTCGCTTGTCACCTCCCAAAGGAGCAGGGTGGTGCCACAAAGGCATGTGGGGGGAGGCTGGGGAGCGCCAATAGGGACGGGGCGCCGGAGCTGGCGGGTTTCGTGGCCCGCGTGCGCAGCACGCTTCGTGMACTGACTGTCGCCCACTGTTTGACCACAACGAACGAAGTGAGTGGCGGGAGTTTGGGCGACGGGCCATGAAACCAGTCAGCGGAGGGRAGTCTTCGCCCCCCAGGGGGCGAAGACCGCCCCGGCCGGCGCACCACAGCCTCCCCGCACGCGCCTTCAAGCGCCAATACAGAACCAACGACAGTTAAAGTCCGCGCTTCCAACGACTCCGAACGAGAAGCCGTGTCCGCCTCCTCCGACTCCCTGAAGTCCATCTTCTTCGCGCTCGGCGCCAACTTCGCGATCGCCATCGCGAAGACCGTCGGCGCCGTGTTCACCGGTTCGTCGTCGATGCTGGCCGAGGCCATCCACTCGTACGCCGACTGCGCCAACCAGGGCCTGCTGATCTGGGGCCTGAAGGAAGCGAAGAAGGCACCCACCGCCGACCACCCGCTCGGCTACGGCAAGGCGATCTACTTCTGGAGCTTCATCGTCGCGCTGATGCTGTTCAGCATGGGCGGCCTGTTCTCGATCTACGAAGGCGTGCACAAGCTGCACGACACCGAGCCGGTGAAGTACGCCGGCGTCGCGATGGCCATCCTCGCGTTCGGCGTCGTCGCCGAGAGCGTCTCGCTGTGGGGCTGCCTGCGCGAGATCAACAAGGAGCGCGGCACGCAGACGCTGTGGCAATGGTTCCGCCGCTCGCGCCAGAGCGAGCTGATCGTCGTGCTCGGCGAAGACCTGGCAGCCCTCGGCGGCCTGGTCGCCGCGCTCGCCTTCATCGGCCTGGCCGTGCTCACCGGCAACCCGATGTGGGATGCCATCGGCTCGATCGTGATCGGCGTGCTGCTGGTGGTGGTCGCGATCCTGGTGGGCACCGAGGTCAAGTCGCTGCTGGTCGGCCAGAGCGCCGAGCCGACGGTGCTGGCCGCGATGCGCGAGCACATCGCTGCGCAGCCCGAGGTGGCGCAGATCTACAACCTGCTGACGCAGCAGCTCGGCAACGACGTGATGGTGGCCGTGAAGGCGCGCATGGCGCCGCAGCCGTCGGACGTGGCGCTGATCGAGGCGATCAACCGGGTGGAAGCCGGATTGCGCACCGCGTTTCCGTCGATCCGCTGGATCTTCTTCGAGCCAGATCTTCGCGACTGACCTTCGAGACTGAATCAGAACAACTCGCCCTGCCCGTTCGCCGGCGGCAGCCGCGGCTTGCGGAACAGCGTCAGGTCGAGTTCGGTTCGCACGCGGTTCATGCCGTGGCGCGCGCAGGCCTTGCGAAAGCGCTGCGAGATCAGTTCCGCCCACACGCCCTCGCCCTTCATGCGCTTGCTGAACGTGGCGTCGTAGTCCTTGCCGCCGCGCATGTCGCGGATGCGCGCCATCACGCGGGCCGCGCGCTCGGGGAAATGCTGGTCGAGCCACTGCTGGAACAGCGGGTTCACCTCCCAGGGCAGGCGCAGGATGATGCTGAAGGCCGAGCGCGCGCCGGCCTCGGCCGCCGCCTCGACGATGCGCTCGATCTCGGGCTCGTTGATGAACGGGATCACCGGCGAGATGCTCACGCCCACCGGCACGCCGGCCTCGGCCAGCGTCTTGATGGTGCGCAACCGGCGCTGCGGCGACGCGGCGCGCGGCTCGAGGATGCGAGACAGCTCGGCATCGAGCGAGGTCACCGACACGTACACCGCCGCCAGCCCGCGCGCTGCCATCGGCGCGATCAGGTCGAGATCGCGCTCGACGCCGGACGACTTGGTGACGATCGAGAACGCGTGGTCGCAGCCATGCAGCACCTCGAGGATCGATCGCGTGATGCCGAGCTTGCGCTCGACTGGCTGGTAGGCGTCGGTGGCCGAGCCGATGTTCAGCATCTGCGGCTCGTAGGCGCGGCTCGCGAGCGCCTCGCGCAGGCGTTCGGCGGCGTTGACCTTCGCGATGATGCGGGTCTCGAAATCGAGCCCCGGCGACATGTTGAGGTAGCTGTGCGTGGGCCGAGCGAAGCAGTAGATGCAGCCGTGCTCGCAGCCGCGGTACGGGTTGATCGACAGGTCGAAGTGCACGTCGGGCGAGTCGTTGCTCGCGAGGATGCTCTTGACCCGCTCCTCGATGATCTGCGTGGCCCGCGGCAGGTGCTCTTCGCTCGCCTGCTGCTCGAGCGTGCCCCAGCCGTCGTCGAAGTCTTCGCCGCCCCGCGCCGTGAAGCGGTGCTCGATGGCCCAGGCGGTGCCGCGGCCCTTGGTGGCACCGGGCGCGGGCATCGGCACGAGCGGCTGGATCGGCGGGCGGGACTGGATCGGGTTGAACTTCGGCGGCATACTGTAAATATATACAGTATTCTCCGCCGAAGCCAGCCGGATCAGATCGCGCCGACGCTCCCCGTCACCGGCAGCACGATGCCGGTGATGTAGCCCGAGCAGGCCGGCGACGCGAGGAACACGTAGGCCGGCGACAGTTCTTCCGGCTGCGCGGCACGCCGCATGTCGGTGCTCTTGCCGAATTCCGCGACCTTCTCGGCCGGCGAGTCGGCCGGGTTCAGCGGCGTCCAGACCGGCCCGGGCGCCACCGCATTGACGCGGATGCCGCGGTGCAGCACGTTGCTCGCGAGCGACTTGGTGAACGCGTGGATCGCGCCCTTGGTCGTGGAGTAGTCCAGCAGGTGCGCGCTGCCCTCGAGCCCGGTCACCGAGCCGGTGTTGATG
>NZ_JBFUGN010000755.1:0-3093 GCF_056402895.1 Rhizobacter sp. P3_B12
GTTGTAGACGCTGCCGTACTGGCGACCCAGGGTCAGCGTGCCGAACTGCGCCGAGCCGATGCCGACGTACGACTGGCGGCCCCAGAAGGCGCCTTGGCCGTTGGTGCCGTCGTCGAGGTTGATGCCGCTTTCGAGCACGGCCAGGGCACGCAGGCCGCCGCCGAGGTCTTCGGTGACGCGCAGGCCGAAGCGCGAGCCTTGCAGGCCGCCCGACTGCACGCGGCTCAGGTTGGCCGCGCCGTTGGCGAACTGCACGTAGGCATCGGCAACGCCGTACAGCGTCACGTTGGTGGTGGATTGTTGTGCGTCTTGCGCGTTGGCAGCCRACGCGGCAGCCAGGGCGACGGCGGTCACTGCAAAGGTGGCGAACTTCATGAGATTCTTCTCCGATCAGTAGGTGGACCCCTTGTCCCACAGGCACGCGTCCAGCTCCGACCGCGTGGCAGGCACCGACCGGTGCTGCGTCTTGGGAGTGAATGCTAGGGTTGTCCCTGACTGTGAAAAACCCCATCACCGGCAAGTCGGCATTGCTGAATCAGCAAGGATTGCGCTCTTGAAGCGCCGGGCTGCGCTCCCAAGGGACGAACCCTTAAACTTCAAGGCCGCCTTCGCATCACGATGTGTCGGCGCCTCGTTCCCGTTTTCCGTCTTGAAGGCACCCATGTCCGGCAGCACCCTCGGCACCCTGTTCCGCGTCACCAACTTCGGCGAGTCGCACGGGCCGGCCATCGGGTGCGTGATCGACGGCTGCCCGCCGGGGATGGAACTCAGCGAGGCCGACATCCAGCCCGAGCTCGACCGCCGCCGCCCCGGCACCTCGCGCCACGTGACGCAGCGCAACGAGCCGGATGCGGTGGAGATCCTGTCCGGCGTCTACGAGGGCAAGACCACCGGCACGCCGATCTGCCTGCTGATCCGCAACACCGACCAGCGCAGCAAGGACTACGGCAACATCCTGCAGACCTTCCGGCCCGGCCACGCCGACTACACCTACTGGCACAAGTACGGCATCCGCGACCCGCGCGGCGGCGGGCGCGCGTCGGCGCGCCTGACCGCGCCGATGGTCGGCGCCGGCGCGGTGGCGCGCAAATGGCTGAAGGCGCAGTACGGCACCACGTTCCGCGGCCACATGACCCAGCTGGGCGAGCTGGAGATTCCGTTCGAGGGCCACCAGCACATCGGCGAGAACCCGTTCTTCGCCGCCAACGTCTCGAAGATCGCCGAGCTCGAGGCCTACATGGACGCGCTGCGCAAGTCGGGCGATTCGGTCGGCGCGCGCATCCGCGTCGAGGCGGCGCAGGTGCCGGTCGGGCTGGGCGAGCCGCTGTTCGACAAGCTCGACGCCGACATCGCCTACGCGATGATGGGCATCAACGCGGTGAAGGGCGTCGAGATCGGCGCCGGCTTCGCGAGCGTCGCGCAGCGCGGCACGCAGCATGGCGACGAGCTGACGCCGCAGGGCTTCCGCAGCAACAACGCCGGTGGCGTGCTGGGCGGCATCAGCACCGGCCAGGACATCACCGTCAACATCGCGATCAAGCCGACCAGCTCGATCCACAGCCCGCGCGATTCGATCGACCTGCAGGGCCACCCCACCGTCGTGCAGACACACGGGCGCCACGACCCCTGCGTCGGCATCCGCGCCACGCCGATCGCCGAGGCGATGCTGGCGCTCGTGCTGATGGACCACGCGCTGCGGCACCGGGCGCAATGCGGTGACGTGCGGGTGTCGACGCCGAGGATCTGACCGGCGGCGCAGGTGCTTGCCCACCCGCGCTGAAATCCAGGCGGCAGGCGCTACGCTTGCGCCGATGAAAACCATCCGACTCGGCCGCAGCGGCCTGCAGGTGTCGCGCATCGCGCTCGGCATGATGACCTACGGCCGCCCCGACTGGCGGCCCTGGGTGCTCGACGAGGCCGCGAGCCGGCCGTTGGTGCAACGCGCCGTCGAGCTCGGCATCAACTTCTTCGACACCGCCGACATGTACTCGTCCGGCGAGAGCGAGGTGCTGACTGGCCGCTTCATCCGCGAGTTCTGCCGGCGCGACGAGGTCGTCATCGCGAGCAAGGCCTACTACCTGGTCGAGATGGAATACCGCAACGCCGCGACCGCGTTCGACCAGGCCCCGCCGAACCTGCACGGCTTGAGCCGCAAGCGCTTGTTCCATGCGGTGGATGCGAGCCTGGCGCGCCTGAAGACCGACTACATCGACCTCTACCAGATCCACCGCTTCGACCCGAACACGCCGGTCGAGGAGACGATGGAGGCGCTGCACGACCTGGTGAAGGCGGGCAAGGTGCGCTACCTGGGGGCGAGCTCGATGTGGGCGTGGCAGTTCGCGAAGATGCAGGAGACTGCGCGCCGCCACGGCTGGACGCCGTTCATCAGCATGCAGAACCACTACAACCTGGCCTACCGCGAGGAGGAGCGCGAGATGATCCCACTGTGCCGCGACCAGGGCGTGGGCCTGATCCCGTGGAGCCCGCTGGCGCGAGGTTTCCTGGCCGGCAACCGGGCCCGTGATGACCAGGCCGGCGGCGCAACCGCGCGGGCGCAGACCGACAGCATCGCGCAGACGCTGTACTACCGCGACAGCGACTTCAAGACGGTGGAGCGCCTGAAGGCGCTGGCCGCGCAGCGCGGCGTCAGCCCGGCGACGCTGGCCTATGCGTGGTTGCTGCACCAGCCGGGCGTCAGCGCGCCGATCATCGGCGCCAGCAAGCTGCCGCAGCTTGACGAGGCGGTGGCCGCCGCCGAGCTGTCGCTGACGCCGGACGAACTGCAGGCCCTCGGCGAAGGCTACGAGCCGCACCCGATCGCAGGCCATTCGTAGCCCGGGTGCCAACCCGGGGATCAACCCCCACTTGTTCGCTTGTCATCTCCCAAAAAGAGCGGTGGTGGCAGAAGGCGCGTGCGGGGAGGCTGTGGAGCGCCAATAAGGGCGGGTCGCCGTAGCTGGCTGATTTCATGGCCCCGCGCGAAGCGCGATCGTGAACTGACTGTCGCCGACTGTCTGACCACAACGAACGAAGTGAGTGGCGGGAGTTTCGGCGACGGGCCATGAAATCAGACAGCGGAGGGCAGTCCTCGCC
>NZ_JBFUGN010000756.1:0-3087 GCF_056402895.1 Rhizobacter sp. P3_B12
GTTCATGCCGTGGCTGGTCGGCACCGCGCTGATCCACTCGCTGGCCGTCACCGAGAAACGCGGCAGCTTCAAGAACTGGACCGTGCTGCTCGCGATCTGCGCGTTCTCGCTGTCGCTGCTCGGCACCTTCCTGGTCCGCTCCGGCGTGCTGACCTCGGTGCACGCCTTCGCCACCGACCCGCGCCGCGGCATCTTCATCCTGCTGTTCCTCAGCGCCGTGATCGGCGGCTCGCTGAGCCTGTTTGCGTACCGTGCGCCCAAGGTCGGCCTCGGCGGCGCGTTCGCGCTGTTCTCGCGCGAGACGCTGCTGCTGGTCAACAACGTGCTGCTGATGGTGGCCGCCGGCTCGGTGCTGCTGGGCACGCTGTACCCGCTGATCATCGACGGCCTCGGCCTCGGCAAGCTGTCGGTCGGCCCGCCCTACTTCAATTCGGTGTTCGTGCCGATCATGGTGCCGCTGCTGTTCCTGATCGCAGTCGGCCCGGTCGCCAACTGGAAACACGCCGACGTGCGCGACCTGTCGCAGCGCCTGTGGATGGCCGCCGGCATCGCCGTCGTGCTGGGCGCGCTGCTGCCGCTGTTCGTCGGCACCTGGTCGCCGCTGGTCGCGCTCGGCCTGCTGCTGGCGGTGTGGATCGTCGCGAGCAGCGTGTTCCAGATCCGCGCCCGCCTCAGATCGGGCCGGCCGCCCCGCGCCTACTGGGGCATGCACCTGGCCCACATCGGCATCGCGACCTTCGTCGTCGGCGTCACGATGGTGAAGGGCTACGAGGTCGAGAAGGACGTGCGCATGGAAGTCGGCCAGACCGTCGAGCTTGGTGGCTACTCCGTCAAGCTGCTCGGCGTCAACGAAGTGCGCGGGCCCAACTACATCGCGCAGCGCGGTGACGTGGAGCTCTCGCGCGACGGCCAGGTGCTGCGCACGCTGAACCCCGAGAAGCGCGCCTACCTGTCGTCGCAGATGCCGATGACCGAGACCGCGATCGACAGCGGCCTCACGCGCGACCTGTACGTCTCGCTCGGCGAGCCGCTCGAAGCCACCCCGGACGGCAAGGCCGCGGCCTGGAGCGTGCGGGTGTACTACAAGCCGTTCGTCGTGTGGATCTGGCTCGGCTGCCTGCTGATGGCCGCCGGCGGCGGGCTCGCCGCCAGCGACAAGCGCTACCGATTGAAGCTGAAGCAGCGCGTCAGCGCGCCGCTGCAAGGCGCCACCGGAACGGCGGCATGAAGAAGTACTTCCTGATCCCGCTGGTGCTGTTCGCGGTGCTGGCCGTGTTCCTCGCGGTCGGCCTCAACCACGACCCGCACGAGGTGCCGTCGCCGCTGATCGGCAAGCCGGCGCCGATGTTCGCGCTGCCGCGGCTCGATGCCTCGGCCGATGCCGCGAAGTTCAGCCCGCAGGAGATGCGCGGCAAGGTGTGGATGCTGAACGTGTGGGCCACCTGGTGCGGCCCGTGCCGCCAGGAGCACCCGGTGCTGGTCAACTTCGCGAAGCTGAACCGGGTGCCGGTGGTCGGCCTGAACTACAAGGACAAGGGCGACGAGGCCCGGCGCTGGCTGGCCGAGTTCGGCAACCCGTATGTCGCGACCGCGGTGGATGCCGATGGCCGCGTCGGCATCGACTACGGCGTCTACGGCRTGCCCGAGACCTACCTGATCGACAAGACCGGCACGATCCGCTTCAAGCAGATCGGCCCGCTGACCGACGACGTGCTGCGCTCGAAGGTGATCCCGATGCTGAAGGAGCTCGGCGCATGAGGCGGCTGATCATCGGGGCCGCCCTGGCCCTCGCCTTCACCTGCAGTGCACGCGCCGCCGACGCGCCGCCGCTGGCCCAGGACCCGGTCGTCGAGGCGCGGCTGGTCGGCATCGCCGAAGAGCTGCGCTGCCTGGTGTGCCAGAACGAATCGCTGGCCGGCTCGCGCGCCGACCTGGCGGAAGACCTGCGCCGCGAGATCCGCACGCTGATCCGCCAGGGCAAGACCGACCAGGAGGTGATGGACTACCTGGTCGCCCGCTACGGCGATTTCGTGCGCTACCGGCCGCCGATGAAGCCGACCACGTACCTGCTGTGGCTCGGGCCCTTCGTGCTGCTCGGCGGCGGGCTGGTGGCGCTGGTCACCTTCCTGCGCCGCCGCACCGCGCCCGATGCCGTCGCGCTCACCGCCGACGAGCAACTGCGCGCCGCGGCCCTCCTGAACAACGACAAGAACCCCTGAGATGGCAACCTTCCTGATCGCGGCGGCCCTGCTCGTCGCCGCCACCCTGCTCGTGCTGCTGCGACCGTGGCGGCGCGCCGCCCAGGCGGCCCGGCGGGACGACCTGACCGCCCGCGACGCCAACACCGCCGTCTACCGCGACCAGCTGGCCGAGATCGACCGCGACCTCGCAGCCGGCACCCTGCTGCCGGCCGACCACGAGCAGGCGCGCAGTGAACTGCAGAAGCGGCTGCTGGCCGACGCCGGCGCGGCCGAGCCGGCGATGGCGCCGCTCAGCTCGGGGCGCGGCACGATGATCGCGCTCGCGATCGCACTGCCGCTGCTGGCGGCGGGCCTCTACGCCTGGCGCGGCAACCCGTCCGCGCTGGTCCCGCCCGCGGCRCCGCAGGGCGACGTGACGCAGCAGCAGATCGAGCAGATGCTGGCCACGGTGGTGGCGCGCGTCGAGAAGAACCCGAACGATTCGAAAGCCTGGATGGTGCTCGCGCGCTCGTACCGTGCGATGGGCCGGCTGGCCGAGTCGGCGAACGCCTTCGACAAGATGGGCCGCGAGACGCTGGACCGCGATCCGGTGCTGCTGACCGAGTACGCCGACGTGCTGGCCAACCTGGCGAAAGGCGACCTGCAGGGCAAGCCGCTGAAGCTGGTGCAGCAGGCGCTGGCGCTGGACCCGAACCACGCGATGGCGCTGTCGATGTCGGCGACGGCCGCCTACCAGCGGCAGGATTTCAAGACGGCGGCGGCTCAGTGGCAGCAGCTGCTGCCGATGCTGCCGCCCGAATCGGACTACGCGAAGTGGGTCGTGCAGACGCTGGCCGAGCTGCGCGCGGGCGGCGGTGCTGGTGGGGCGGCTTCGGCACCCGTGGCC
>NZ_JBFUGN010000757.1:0-3084 GCF_056402895.1 Rhizobacter sp. P3_B12
CCCCCGCCCCCGCCGACCGCGCCGACCGGCAGGTTCAGCAGCGCGTCCAGCGAATCCACCTTGTACTGCGGCGTCTGCACCGCGATGTTGTAGACCACGCCGTTCTGCGGRTTCAGCCAGAAGGCCGGCGCCGTCTGCGAGCTGCCCGACAGCGAGATCAGCACGTTCTGCCCGACGTTCGACGCGGTGAGCCCGAGCTGCTGCAGCCGCGAGCGGTCCATCGTGAGGTTCAGCGCCGGCAGGTCGTTGCGCTGGTGCACGTGCGCATCGACGGCGCCGGGGATCTCGCGGATCTTGCGCGTCAGCTCGGCCGCCAGCACCGCATTGGCGGCAAGGTTCTGGCCGGTGAACTGCACGTCGATCGCCGCCGGCAGCCCGAAGTTCAGGATCTGCGTGACGATGTCGGCCGGCTGGAAGAAGAATTCGGTGCCCGGGAAGCGTTTCGGCAACTCGGCGCGCAGCAGGCTCACGAACTCGTCGGTCGGCCGGTGGCCTTCCTTCAGCGAGAGCTGCAGCTCGCCATCGAGCGTGCCGATGGTGCCGGCGTTGCTGTACGACAGGTTGATGCCGCTGTTGGGCACGCCCAGGTTGTCGAGGATGGTCTCCAGCTGGTCGGCCGGGATCAGCTCGCGGATCACCGCCTCGACCTCGTCGGCCAGCCGCGCGGTCTCTTCGATGCGCGTGCCGGTGGGCGCGCGCAGGTGCAGCCGGATCTGGCCCGAATCGACGCTCGGGAAGAAGTCGCGCCCGAGGAACGGGATCAGCCCGCACGACAGCACGCAGAACAGCGAGAAGCCGATCACGAAGCGCTTGCGCTGCGACAGCAAGGCCGACAGCGACAGCGTGTAGACCCGGCGCACGCGCTCGAACTGGCGGTCGAAGGCGAGGTAGACGCGCTGCAGGGCGTTCGGCTTCGCATCCTTCGGGGCCGCGTGCGACTTCGCCATCAGCAGCATCACCAGCGTCGGCACCAGCGTGCGCGACAGAAGGTACGACGCGATCATCGCGAACACCACCGCCTCGGCCATCGGCACGAACAGGAAGCGCGCGACGCCCGACAGGAAGAACATCGGCACGAACACGATGCAGATGCACAGCGTGGAGACGAAGGCCGGCACGCCGATCTCGCCGGCGCCGACCTCGATCGCCTCGATCAGCGGCGTGCCCAGGTGCAGGTGGCGCTCGATGTTCTCGATCGTCACGATCGCCTGGTCGACCAGGATGCCCACCGACAGCGCGAGGCCCCCGAGCGTCATCAGGTTCAGCGTCTCGCCGAGCATCTGCAGCACCAGGATGGACGCGAGGATCGACAGCGGGATCGTCGCCGAGATGATCAGCGTGCTGCGCCAGTTGCCGAGGAACAGCAGCACCATCGCGGCCGTCAGCAGCGCGGCGATCACCGCCTCGGCGATCACGCCCTTGACGGCTGCCTTGACGAACACCGACTGGTCGAAGAGGGGCGTCACCTTCACGTCGGCCGGCAGCGTCTGCGCGGCGCGCGGCAGCAGCGCGCGCAGGTTGTCGACGATGTCGAGCGTCGACGCGCCGCCGTTCTTCAGCACCGACAGCAGCACGCCGCGCGCGCCGTCCTGCCGCACGATGTTGGTCTGCGGCGAGAAGCCGTCGCGCACGTAGGCGACGTCGCGCAGGTAGGTGGTGGCACTGCCGTTGGTGCGCACCGGCAGGTCGTTCAGCCCGGCCACCGCGTCGGGCGAGCCGTTCATCTTCACGGTGTATTCGGTGGCGCCGAACTTCGCGGTGCCCGACGGCAGGATCAGGTTCTGCAGGTTGATCGCGTTGACCACGTCGGCCGGCGACAGCCCGCGCGCCTGCAGCGCCGCGGTGTCGAGGTCGTCCGAGATCAGCCGGTTCTTGCCGCCGTAGGGGAACGGCACGGCGACGCCGGGGATCGTGATGAGCTGCGGGCGCAGCTGGTTGACCGCGGCGTCGAACACCGACTGCTCCGGCAGCGTCGGGCTCGACAGCGCGAGCTGCACCACCGGAATGCTGGAGGCCGAGTACTTGATCACCAGCGGCGGCGTGGTGCCCGGCGGCAGCTGCCGCACCTGCGTCTGCATCGACGCGACGACCTGCGCGATCGCGGTCTGGATGTTGGCGGTCGGCTGGAAGAAGACCTTGATCACCGCGACGCCGTTCAGCGATTGCGATTCGATGTGCTCGATGTCGCTGACGGTGGTGGTGAGCCCGCGCTCGCTCTGCGCCGAGATCCGCTGGCCCATCTCCTGTGCCGACAGCCCCCCGTAGTTCCAGATGATGCTGATCACCGGGATGTTGATCTCCGGGAAGATGTCGGTCGCCATGTTGCGCAGCGCGAACGGCGTGGCCAGCACGATCAGCAAGGCCATCACGATGAACGTGTAGGGGCGACGGAGCGCCAGCTGGACCATGGACATCGATCGAGACCTCCGTTGCGGGTCGTCGATGATAGGCAGATTCACATGGCCGCCGTGTTGCTGGTGGCGATGGCCGCCCGCGGCGAACACCCTGCGATGATCACGGCCGTCAGCCCGGCGTAAGCTGCTGGCACGCGGCGCGAGCCAGCCGCGAAGGAGCGGACATGGGCTGCCGAAGCTGTGCACTGATCCGGGGCGCGCTGGGTGCGTCGGTGGCATCGCTCGCGCTGGCGGCCGAGCCGCCGCTGCCGCCGCCGGGCAGCGCACCGAACCTGCCGAGCTGCGTGAGCACCGCCTGGATCCACTTCGGCCGCGACGACCGCGCCGCGGTGCTGGACGACGGCGACCGGCGCGCGGTGCTCGCCGAGATGCACAGCCTGTATCCGGTGCTCGAGCGCGACGGCGTGCCGGTGTCGCGCGTGGTGCTGTGGCGACAGCCTGGCGGCGAGCTGCTCTACGTGACCGCGATCGACAACCCGCGCCAGACGGGCGAGGCCTGCTTCATCGCGACGGTGTCGGCGGCGCGCTTCAGCCTGACCGCGCCGCTGCTGCGCAAGTACCTGCTGCTGGAAGCGGCCCCTTGACGGGCGCGCGCCCGGGCGATGCTCAGCCGCCGGCGCGCTTGACGGTGTGGCCGGCGCGCTTCAGGCGCTCCATCACGGTCTCGACG
>NZ_JBFUGN010000758.1:0-3082 GCF_056402895.1 Rhizobacter sp. P3_B12
GCTACGAGACCACGCAGATGCGCCGCGCATCCGAGCAGCTGATGCGCCGCTACTACTGGGCGGCCAAGGCGGTGACGCAGCTGAACCAGATCCTGGTGCTGAACATCGAGGAGCGCATCAACGGCTCGCAGGACGCGCCGATGCGCCCGATCGGCACCCACTTCTTCGACCGCGCCGGCATGCTCGAGGTGGCGAGCGACGACCTGTACGAGCGCGAGCCGCACACCATCCTCGAGACCTTCCTGGTCTACCAGCAGACGCCCGGCATCAAGGGCCTGTCGGCGCGCACGCTGCGGGCGCTGTACAACGCCCGCGAGGTGATGGACGGCGATTTCCGGCGCGATCCGGCGAACCGCGCGATCTTCATGCAGATCCTGCAGCAGCCCGAGGGCCAGACACATGCCTTCCGGCTGATGAACCAGACCAGCGTGCTGGGCCGCTACCTGTGGGTGTTCCGGCGCATCGTCGGGCAGATGCAGCACGACCTGTTCCACGTCTACACGGTGGACCAGCACATCCTGATGGTGCTGCGCAACGTGCGGCGCTTCTTCATCCCGGAGCATGCGCACGAGTACCCGTTCTGCTCGCAACTCGCCTCCACCTGGGACCGGCCGTACGTGCTGTACATCGCCGCCCTCTTCCACGACGTGGCCAAGGGGCGCGGCGGCGACCACTCCGACCTGGGCGCCACCGAGGTGCGGCGCTTCTGCCGCGACCACGGACTCGACAAGGACGACACCGTGCTGGCCGAGTTCCTGGTGAAGGGCCACCTGACGATGTCGCGCATCGCGCAGAAGGAAGACCTGAGCGACCCCGAGGTGATCGAGAACTTCGCGCAACTGGTGGGTACCGAGCGCCGGCTGACCGCGCTGTACCTGCTGACGGTGGCCGACATCCGCGGCACCAGCCCGAAGGTGTGGAATGCCTGGAAGGGCAAGCTGCTCGAGGACCTGTACCGGCTGACCTTGCGCGCGCTGGGCGGCGCCACGCCGAACATGGACGCCGAGATCGAGGCGCGCCGGCAGGATGCGCGGCACACGCTGAACCTGTACTCGCTGCTGCCGGGCACCGAGGTGCCGCTGTGGAAGACGCTGGAGCTGAGCTATTTCGCGCGCCACGACGCCGGCGACATCGCCTGGCATGCGCGCTCGCTGTTCCGCCACGTGACGAGCACCGAACCGATCGTGCGGGCGCGGCTGTCGTCGGTGGGCGAAGGGCTGCAGGTGCTGGTGTACGCGCCCGACCGGCCCGACCTGTTCGCGCGCATCTGCGGCTACTTCGACGGCGCCGGCTTCAACATCCTGGACGCGAAGATCCACACCACGCGCGCCGGCTATGCGCTCGACACCTTCCAGGTGATCAGCCCGCAGATGGAGCAGCACTACCGCGACCTGATCTCGCTGGTGGAGACGCAGGCGGCGCTCGCGCTGAAGGCCGAGGGCCCGTTGCCGGACCCGAGCCGCGGCCGGCTGTCGCGCCGCGTGAAGTCGTTCCCGATCACGCCGCGGGTGCTGCTGCGCCCGGACGAGCGCGGCCAGCGCTGGCTGCTGTCGGTGTCCACCAGCGACCGCTCCGGGCTGCTGTACGCGATCTCGCGGGTGCTGGCGCGCCACCACATCAACCTGCAGCTCGCGAAGATCACGACGCTGGGGGAGCGGGTCGAAGATACGTTCCTGATCGATGGTTCGGCGCTGCAGCAGAACCGCACTCAGATCGAGATCGAGAGCGAGTTGCTGGACGCGATCACGTAGTGCGCTTGAGTTGGATGAGCCTGTCTGGCGACTCGATCGACAGCTGTCGCGCTGACCGGCTACCCGATACAGCTGTGGCCGAAGACACGCTTGTCGGTGCTGCCTGCAGCTTGACTCTCGGTCGCTTGAAGGCGCTGTGTTTCGGAACTGCGTCTCGCCTACTGAGATGGAACAAACATGTGGATGAGAACTGAGGTTCGCTTGTCGGGCTGGAACTGCTTCGTGACGACAAGATACTTGCCCACCGGCAACGAAAACGAGAGCCGCTCAATGCCCGCATCTGATCCGGCGTATGCAGAGTCGAAAATCACAATTGATGAGGACTGGAAATCGATCGACAGCACCTCCGCGGGATCGCCGAAATCAAGTGGGCCGGCTGACTCAAGCAAATTTTCCATGTCGGCACCAGGATCGCCGTAATACACACGCACGATTTTCGGGAGCTCGTTCCGTGGATGCCAGATTGATGTTTCGAGCGGCATGTCCCCGAGTACCAACGCAGTTCGATCCCCCAGGGTCAACTTGCCAAGGTAGTCGCGAATAGTGCAGGCCCGCTGATAGTCGTTCAGAGATCCAGTCAAACTTGGCAATGCAGCGCTTCCGGAGACGCCATGCCAACGATCAACAGCGTCAAGTTCGATGGAGATCAAAGGCCCACCGCCCGACAGAATTGACTTCATTTTCGCGTCACCTACTTATTGACGCGGAAGCCATCGAATGCGCCCGCCTTGTTCGTTGCTGCAGCCGAGACATTGTGGGTAGTACCTTTGCGATTTTCCTTCAGGATTGAGTTTGGTCGGATCCTGATGATCGCCAACCCAATTTTTGCTCTTCGTTCCTGGATCCTTTGTTCCACAGGTGTGGCACCCCTCTCGATCACCAATTTCGTTGATCTTCTCCTGCTCTTCTTTCGTAGGACGCGACGTTGTACCAACGGGAACGGACTCACCCGCGTAGGATCCTGGCCCAACCTTGCTTGGAACATTGTTGCCTGTCTCGGTCGACAACCCATCAGCGGCCTGTTCCTCGGAATCGCCGACAGACAGTACCGCATCGACCATTTTCCACATAACCGATCCGTTCTCGGCTTCCTTGTGGACGTGCTCGCGAATCCCGCCGACCACTCTCGTGGTTGTGGCGGCCCCCGCGTTCAGGCCCTGCTGGAACGACTTCTGAGCTGGCGTGCCTGGTGCGGCCATCAGCACGAAGTTCGGCGGCCCCGGCCTGAAGAGCCCTCCCAGGCACGACGATGTGCAGGTCAGGTTCGGGGCCGGGAGCGTGGGGCCACCGCTTCCGGTGATCTTCACCTGCTCCATCACGAAGAGCTCGGG
>NZ_JBFUGN010000759.1:0-3071 GCF_056402895.1 Rhizobacter sp. P3_B12
GTGCGGCGCGCATCGCGCTGTTCGACACCGCGCGCGGCCGCACCGCGGCCATCGCCGAACGGCTCGCCGCCGAGTTCGGCGTCGACGTGGTCTCGCTGGCGCAGCCGGCACCGGCCGGCTTCGACCTGGTCGTCAACGCGACGCCGCTCGGCCTGCAGGCCGACGATCCGCTGCCCTTCGACCCCGCGCAGCTCGACCGCACGGCCGTGGTGGTCGACATCCTGATGAAGAACCAGCCGACGCCGCTGCTGCGGGCCTGCCATGCACGCGGCATCGTCGCGCACCCCGGCTTCGAGATGCTGGTGCAGCAGGTGCCGGAGTACCTGCGCTTCTTCGGCTTCGATTCGATCGCGCAGGCGGTGCAGGCCGATGCCTCCGGGCTGCGCGCCATATTCCAACGACAAGGAGACACGACATGAACCCATCGATCCGCCGCGGTCTGATCGCCGCGCTGCTCGGCACGGCTGCCTGTTGCACCGCGCTGTCCGTCCAGGCCCAGACCGTCAAGCTGGCCGTGATCCAGGAGCTGTCGGGCACCGGCGCCACGGCCGGCACGAACGCGAAGAACGGCATCGAGCTCGCGGTGAAGGAGATCAACGCCGCCGGCGGCATCCTCGGGCGCAAGCTCGAGACGCTGGTCAACGACACGCAATCGAACCCGGGCGTCGCGAAGGGCCTGGCGACGAAGGCGGTGGACGACGAGGTGTTCGCGGTGCTCGGGCCCACCTTCTCCGGCTCGGTGCTGGTGAGCATGGCCGAGACGCGGCGTGCCGAGGTGCCCAACTTCACCGGCGGCGAGGCCACCTCGATCACGCAGCAGGGCAACCCGTACATCTTCCGCACCAGCTTCACGCAGGCCTCGTCGATGCCGAAGGTGGCGCGCTACATCGCGGCCACGCTGAAGGCGAAGACGGTGGCGGTGATGTTCGTCAACAACGACTTCGGCAAGGGCGGGCGCGATGCCTTCGTCAAGTCGGCCGAGGCGAGCGGGCTGAAGGTGGCGGCCGACATCTCCACCGAATCGGGCCAGGTCGACTTCGCGGCGCCGGTGCTGCGCGCGAAGCAGAGCAATGCCGACGTGCTGTTCGTCTACACCAACGAGGAGGAGTCGGCACGCGCGCTGCGCGAGCTGCGCAAGCAGGGCTGGAGCAAGCCGGTGATCGGCGAGACCACGCTGACCGGCCAGAAGGTGATCGACCTGGCGGGCGAGGCGGCGAACGGCGCGATCGCGCACGTCGGGCTGACGGTGGATGCGCCGACGCCGGCGATGCGGGCCTTCCGCAGCAAGTTCGAGAAGGAATACAAGTACGTCTCGGACCACAACGGCATCAAGGGCTACACCAGCGTCTACATGCTGAAGGCGGCGATCGAGAAGGTCGGCAAGTTCGACCGCGTGGCGGTGGCGAAGGCGCTGCACGGGCTGACGATCACCGTGGCGAAGGAGCCGGGCGTGCTGATGGACGTGAGCATCGATGCCAACGGCGATCTCGACCGCGAGAGCTTCATCGTCGAGGTGAAGAACGGCAAGCAGGAGGTGCGGGAGACGCTGCCGGCGCTCGGCAGGAAGTCGTGACCTGATGGCCGCGACAAGACTGCCGTGACATGAGCGATTTCCTGCAACTGGTGCTCTCGGGCATGGCGACGGGCAGCATCTATGCGCTGGCCGCGCTCGGCTTCACGCTGCTGTGGCAGGCCTCGGGCACGATCAACTTCGCGCAGGGCGAGTTCGTGATGCTGCCGGCCTTCACGATGCTCGGCTTCATGAGCGTCGGCCTGCCGCTGTGGGCCGGCTTCGTGCTGACCTGCGTGCTGGCGGTGGCCGTGCTCGGCTGGGCCTTCAAGCGCGGCATCGCCGATCCGCTGCTGCGCTTCGGGTTGATGCCGGTGGTGGTGGCCACCATCGGCCTGGCGATCGCGATGCGCAACGGCGTGCGGGCCGGCTTCACCGCCGAGGCGCATCCGTTCCCCGGCCTGTTCGCCGACCGGCTGTTCCATGTCGGCGGGGTCGCGGTGACGCTGGTCGACCTGGGCACGCTCGCGATGGCGCTGGTGCTGGTGTTCGGCACGCAGGCCTTTCTCGCCAAGACGGTGACCGGCCGCGCGATGCAGGCGGTGGCGCAGAACACCGAGAGTGCCACCGTGCTCGGCATCGACGTGCCGCGCATGGTGTTCTACACCTTCGCGATCAATGCGCTGCTGGCCTGTGCCGCGGCACTGCTGATCACGCCGACCTACCTGGCGAAGTTCGACATGGGCGAACCGCTGGGCACCAAGGCCTTCTTCGCCGCGATCATCGGCGGCTTCAACAACTCGCGCGGCGCGCTGCTCGGCGGCCTGATCGTCGGCGTGGCCGAGAACCTGGCGTCGGCGTACATCTCGCCGGCCTACAAGGACGCCGTCGCGCTGGTGGTGTTCATGCTGGTGATCCTGTTCAAGCCGCAGGGGCTGCTGGGCCGCCGCGAGGAGCGCAAGGTATGAGGCGCGACAAGTCCCTGGCCACCGCGCTGGTGCCCGGCCTGCTCGGCCTGGCGCTGCTGGTCGCCGTGCCGCCGTTCCTGAAGAGCTACGGCCTGTACCTGCTGAGCTACTGGCTGGTGTTCGTGATCGCGACGATGGGGCTGAACCTGACGGTCGGCCACGCGGGGCAGAAGTCGCTCGGGCACGCGGCCTTCTTCGGCATCGGCGCCTACACGCTGGCGATCGTGATGAAGGCCGGCTTCAGCTTCTGGCTGGGTTTGCCGCTCGCGATGGCGGGCTGCTTCGTGGTCGGGCTCGCGCTCGGCTTTCCGGCGCTGCGGGTGCAGACGATCTACCTCGCGTTCGCGACGCTGGGCTTCAACACCGCGGTGTGGCTGGTGATGCGCAACGAGGAGTGGCTGACCGGCGGCACCTTCGGCATCAACAACATCGCGCGGCCCTCGCTGGCCGGGCTGTCGCTGGATCGCAGCCTGCCGTACTACTACTTCATCCTCGGCTGCACGCTGGTGCTGGGCGCTGTGCTGTGGAAGCTGCTGCGTTCGCCGTGGGGCAAGGCCTTCACCGCGCTGCGCGACAACCCGATCCGGGCCGAG
>NZ_JBFUGN010000760.1:0-3065 GCF_056402895.1 Rhizobacter sp. P3_B12
CTGCTGCTGTACTCGGCACGCCGGCACGAGGAACTGATCTGTGCCGATGAACTGGCCGCGATGGCGGGCGACGATCCGTCGCTGCGGCTGGTCTTCATCACGACGCGCGAGCCGCGCCGCCGGCCCGGCGACCTCGATCGCCGGCTGGACGACGCGCTGCTGCGCGAAGCGCTGGCCGGCTGGGGGCACGCGCCCGCGGCGTCATTCGTCTGCGGCGCGACGCCGTTCGTCGAGGCCATCGCCTCGGGGCTGCGAGCGGCCGGCATCGACGCCTCGACGATACGCACCGAGCGCTACGGCGGGGCCTGAGCCCGGGCCGAGCGCCGGACGAGAGGCATCATCTCCGGCGACAATCCGCCGATGCCCCGCCCCACCCTGCGCACCGTCTGCGCCCACCGCTACGTCACGCCGCTGCGCGAAGGCGGCTCGCTGCCCGCGATCATCGAGGCCGATGACCAGGGCCTGTACGTGCTCAAGTTCCGCGGCGCCGGCCAGGGCCCGAAGGCGCTGATCGCCGAGCTGGTGTGCGGCGAGCTGGCGCGCGTGGCCGGCCTCGCGGTGCCCGAGATCGTGCTGGTCGAGCTCGAGGCCGAACTCGCCCGCACCGAGCCCGACCCCGAGATCCAGGACCTGATCCGTGCCAGCGCCGGCCTGAACCTCGCGCTCGACTACCTGCCCGGCTCCGTCACCTTCGACCCGCTGGCCGACCAGCCGGCCGCCGACATCGCATCGGCCATCGTCTGGCACGACGCTTTCGTCACCAACGTCGACCGCACGCCGCGCAACAGCAACCTGCTGATGTGGCACCGCCGGCTGTGGCTGATCGACCATGGCGCGGCGCTGTATTTCCATCACGCGTGGGATGGCCACCTCGACCGCGCCGCCAGCCCTTTTGCGCTGGTGCGCGACCATGTGCTGCTGCCGTTCGCCGCCGCGCTGCCCGAGGCCGATGCGCGCATGCGCGAGGCGATCACGCCGAAGGCCATCGCCGACATCGTCGCGCTGATCCCCGATGCGTGGCTCGACGAGCCCGAGGTCTTCGCCGACCCTGCCGCGCACCGCCAGGCCTATGCCGATTACCTGGCGCGCCGGCTGGCGTCGTCGAACGTTTTTGTCGAGGAGGCGATCCGTGCCCGCTCCCAGCTCCGCTGACCTCTGCACCTACGACTACGCGATCGTCCGCGTGGTGCCGCGGGTCGAGCGCGGCGAGTTCATCAACGTCGGGGCGATCGTCTCGTGCGCGCCGTCGGGCTTCCTGCAGGCCGGCATCGAGGTCGACGAGGCCCGCCTGCTGGCGCTGGACCCGGGCCTGGACCTGGCCGCCATCCGCGCCTCGCTGGCCGCGATCCCGGCGATCTGCCGCGGCGGCGCCGAGGYGGGTGCGCTCGGCCGGCTGCTGCCGCGCGAGCGGTTCGACTGGCTGGTCGCGCCGCGCAGCACGGCGATCCAGACCTCGCCGGTGCACACCGGCCGCTGCCGCGACCTGCCGGGCGCGCTGGAGCGGCTGCTCGATGCGATGGTGCGGCCGCGCCGCCCTGCCTGATCGGCCGGCGGATCAGCCCAGGTAGCGGTTTTCGAGGTGCCGGCGGAAGTGCAGCGGGTTCAGCGGCTCGCCGCTCGCGCGCACCGCGAGTTCGGCCGTCGTCCAGCGGCTCGCCTGCTGCCACACGTTCTCGCGCAGCCAGTCGAACACCGGTGACAGGTCGCCGGCGGCGATGCGTGAATCCAGGTCCGGGTGCTGGCCGCGCAGGGTCGCGAACCACTGCGCCGCGTACATCGCGCCCAGCGTGTAGCACGGGAAATAGCCGAACAGGCCGTCGGGCCAGTGCACGTCCTGCAGCGGGCCGTTGGTGAAGTTGCCGCGGGTGTCGACGCCCAGCAGTTCCATCATGCCGGCGTCCCACAGGCCGGGAATGTCTTCCGGCTCGATCTCGCCTTCGATCAACGCACGCTCGATCCGGTAGCGCAGGATCACGTGGGCCGGGTAGGTCACCTCGTCGGCATCGACGCGGATGAAGCCCGGGTTCACGCGCGTGACCAGGCGGTAGAGGTTGTCGGGTGCAAAGGCCGGTTGCGCACCGAAATGCGTGGCCAGCATCGGCGCCAGCAACTGCGTGAAGCCGCGGCTGCAGCCGAGTTGCATCTCGAAACTCAGGCTCTGGCTCTCATGCAGGGCCATCGAGCGCGCACTGGACACCGGCTGGCCGAGCCAGCTGCGCGGGCGGTTCTGCTCGTAGCGGCCGTGGCCGGTCTCGTGGATGGTGCCCATCAGGCTTTGCAGGAAGCCGTCTTCGCGGTAGCGGGTGGTCAGGCGCACGTCTTCTGGCACGCCGCCGGAGAACGGGTGGGCGCTGGTGTCGAGCCGGCCGGCCTCGAAATCGAAGTCCAGCAGGTGCATCACGGCCTCGCACAACCGGCGCTGCTGCTCGACGGGGAACGGGCCCACCGGCTCGAGGCAGGTTTCGCGCGACTGGCGGTCGCGCACCTGGGCGATCAGGCCGGGCAGCCATTGCCGCAGGTCACCGAAGACGCGGTCGACCTCGGCGCTGGTCATGCCGGGTTCGTAGCGGTCCATCAGCGCGTCGTACTTCGACAGGCCGGTCTGCTCCGACAGCAGCCGGGCTTCTTCGCGGCCGACGCGCAGCACCTCGCGGAAATTGACGACGAAGCCGGCCCAGTGGTTGGCCGGCCTCTGTGTGCGCCAGGCGTGTTCGCAGCGCGCGGTGGCCAGCGAGCGCGCCTGCACCAGCGATTCGGGCAGCGCATTGGCGAGCCGCCATTCGCGCTGGATCTCGCGCAGGTTGGCGCGCTGGAAATCGTCGAGCGGTTCCTGCCCGGCGCGCTCGATGTCGCCGGCGGTCGATGGATCGGTGCGCAACCGATGCATCAGCGCAGAAAGCTCGGCCACCGCGGCGGCCCGGGCATCGTTGCCCTTGGGCGGCATCATCGCCGCCTGGTCCCAGCCGGCGATGGCGCGAAGGTGATCGAAGTGGTGAAGGCGCTGGCTCAGGGCGGCCAGCGCGTCATAGGCGGGTGTCTTGGCAGTCATGTCATCGATGCGTAGT
>NZ_JBFUGN010000761.1:0-3052 GCF_056402895.1 Rhizobacter sp. P3_B12
CCGCGGAACCGGCTTTGCCGGGCCGCTGGCGGCGCCCCCTTGAGGGGGAGGCGCGCAGCGCCTCGGGGGGTGGGTCATCTCTGGATCTGGTAGTCGGGAGAGGCGTAGACCAGGTAGGCCGCGCGCTTGACGCGGCTGGTCTTCCAGTTGTTGCCGTCGGTGGCCTGCGTCCAGCGCTCGACGGCCTTCACGACCGACGCGCGCGGCGTGCTCGGCAGCAGCCGACCGAGCGCGACCATCGAGATGCGGTCGACCAGCACGCCGGCGTTGTCGGCCGAATCGGTGAACGAGGCCAGGTTCACCTGGGTGCCGGTGGCGCCCGGGATCGACGCATCGACGCCGCTGCCGCCCCAGTCGATCAGGTACAGCAGGTAGTTCATGCGCGCGAGCGCGGTGTTGGCGTTGTGGATGCCGAAGGCCGGGCCGACCAGACCACTGGTGCCGGCCACCGGGTAGTCGGGCGGGTAGTCGCTGAAGATCGACGGCGGGTTGAACACCCGCTGCTGCAGGTTGCCGCCCCAGTACCAGTTGAAGGGTTCGCCGTCGGTGCTGCCGTTCAGCCCGCGCAGCACGCCGGTGAACATCAGCACCGGCTCGCGCAGCTTGCCGCCCTGCGCGGGCACCGTGTCGCCGCGCGCCTCGGCATCGAGCAGCACCGCCGCCGCCGTGGCCGCCAGGTCGCCGCGCACGCCGCTGCCGAAGCTCGCGTATTTGCCGTTGTTGAACGCCGTCGCGACGCGCATCACGTAGGCCGGCGACGGGTTGCTGCTGACCAGGTGCTGGATCAGCTGCCGGCCGATGAAGGGGCCGATGTTCGGGTGCGCCATCACGCTGTCGAGCACCGACTCCAGCGCGACCGGCGCCGTGTGCCCGGCGGCCAGCTTGACGTTCGAGAGCAGGCTGCGCGCCTGCTTGTCGTGGTACTTGTCGATCTGCACCATGTCGCCGTTGTAGTAGCGRCAGTTGGCGCCCGTCGGCCAGCAGCCGTTCGGGTGCGCGCCGCCTGCCGGGTAGGTCCAGCCTGTCAGCGCGAAGGCATAGGCGCGCACCGTCTCGTTGTTGTAGGTCGGCTGGCACTTGCCGCCCTTCAGGCTGCCGTCGAGGTTCAGCTCGCAGGTGCCGATGCTGAACAGCTGCAGCAGCTCGCGCGCGAAGTTCTCGTTCGGCGCGCCCTTGTCGTTGTTCGCGTTGTTCAGGAAATCGCCCATCAGCGGCGACAGCGTGATCTTCTTCAGCAGGTCGCGGTAGTTGCCGAAGGCGCCGTCGAGCATCGCGTTGTAGTAGTTGCGAAAGCCGTAGGTGCCCAGCACTTCGGCGTTGTTCAGCGGAAAGAGCTGCTGGAACGCGAAGGTGACGCGCTGGCGCAGCTGGTCGGGCTGGCCGACGGCGTTGCGGTAGAAATCCCACATCAGCGGATCGGTCGAGATGTAGTCGCGAAAGCAGTTCGGCTCCATCGCCGGCGTGCAGAAGTCCGGCCGGTCGACGTACTGGTGGTACTCGCCACTGCCCTTGCCGCTGGTGTAGCGCGAGGTCTTCAGCGCGAGCTGCTCGGTGACCCAGGCAGTGGCGCCCTTCGCCTTGATCGTCGTGACCAGCGCTTCGGTCGGACCGAAGGTGGCCTGGTCGGCGAGACGCACGGCGTCGCGGGCGGACATGGGGCCAGGGGCGGGTGCCGGGGCGGGGGCAGGCGCCGGTGCCGGACTGGGGGCGGGTGCCGGGGACGGGCTCGGCGAAGGAGCCGGCGCGGGCGCCGGGCTGGGGGATGGTGCAGGAGACGGCGCTGGTGCCGGCGCTGGGCTCGGTGCCGGAGCCGGCGGCGTTCCGCTTATCGGATCGCCGGAAGAGGAACCGTTTCCACTTTCGTTGCCGCCGCAAGCGGCAACGACGGCGGCGAACAGAATTGCAACCGCAAGTGAAGCGCGGCGCCGAGCTATCGGCAGCAGGAGGGAGTAGGTATCGGAAGTGTCGCTGGACATGGAAACGTCCTGTGGCAAGAGTGGCAATTCGCGAGAGTTCGCGACCTGTTCGTCAAGCTGTGGGATCGCAATCCCGCGTCGACGAACGCTCACCCGGACACTGCAGGAAGGGTGCCCGCTGCGCGCCGTCACCCCCCAAAAGGGCGACCCGCAACCGCGCGAACGGAGGATGGCGGTACGCGGTGATCCGCGCGATGCTGTGCGCACCCTGCCCCACGGAGCCCGCCATGCAGTTCGCCCCCCGTTCCCCGGTGTCGACCCGGATGCCCCTCGTCCAGCAGCGCCGCATGCCGAAGGCGCGCAGCTCGTACCCGACGCTGTCGCTGGTGCGCCTGGGGCGCAGCCCGCTGCAGAAGCTGGCGTGGATCTTCGGGTTCGGGCGCTAGGGGATTCCTGGCCTCAGAGGACGAGGCCCATGTCGACCGAGTCGTAGTACGCGCCGTCGAACCGCATCCCGTGGCGCTTGACGGCCTCGCGCGTGAAGYCCAGGCCTTCATACAGCCTGATCGCGCGCTCGTTGTCGGCACGCACTTCAAGCTCGATGCGGGTCATGCCCTGGGCTGTCGCCTTGGCCAGGCAGGCCGAGAGAAGCCGCCGCCCCAGTCCCTTGCCTCGATAGGCGGGCAGCACGCCCATGCCCACCGTCCGTCGATGGCTGACGGCCGCAGCCCAGGCGGGGAAGATGTCGCACCAACCGACAACGGCCGACCCATCCACCGCCACGAACTGCGCTGCGTCCGCGGCAACGCTCTCACGGATGAACGCTTCGACCCGGGCGAGCGGGAGCGCCTCGACTTGAGCAAGGTACTTCTTCTCGCGCGCCACGGCATCGAGGCAGGCGTGGAATCCGCTGGCGTGGGACTCCGCGATGGGAACAATTTCAACACTCGGCAAGACCGGCTCCCTGCAGCTGCTGTGCAGAGGTCATCGTAGCCGGGCTGCGCGGCAGCCCGGCATCCGGCCGAGGAGATCAGTCCTTGAAGAACGCCAGCAGGTCCGGATTGATCACCTCCGGGTGCGTGGTGCACATGCCGTGCGGCAGCCCCGGGTAGACCTTCAGCGTGCCCTTCTTCAGC
>NZ_JBFUGN010000762.1:0-3043 GCF_056402895.1 Rhizobacter sp. P3_B12
TGACCACACACTGCGGCGGCTACAGACCGCCCGTGTCGATTGCAGTCAATCTCAAGGTCTTGGCTCATCAAAACAGGACTCCATGATTGGTGTAGCGGTGGCTGCCCGATAGCTGCCGCTCGGGGCCGACCGGTCGTGGCCGTTTGCGGAAGCGGTCGCGATCGGCGCAACTAGCCGCACAGTCACGATGGCAGCTGGTCGGGGAGACGGCGAACTTTGYTCAGGCGCGGGAAACTGACGTCTGGCTCTATGAACAACAGTGCCGCAACACCATGCCGAATCTCGCAACCTACTACCACTACCTGGCGGGAGTCTCCGTTCGGCAGTTGCACCTCAACCCAACTGCCGCGGGATGGCAGCTCCGTTGCCGAAGCGAACGTGCCATCGACGACGTACCAGTTTCCCAGCTCGAGACCGTCGAGTTGCGGAGCAAGTTCTGCAGTGACCACGAACGAATCGACAAGAGTGAGCAGCGATTCCACGGGCCACAGTGTACGCATGCAGGTGCGCTTGGAGTTGCTCTCCGATTCGGGACCGAGATTGGGGCCCGTGGGCCACCGGCCGATCGTCAAAGCAGCCGGTCGCGAAGGGCTGCTCGTGGCCGACTGAAGACGTTCATGCTCAGCCGCGATAGCTTCGAAACGACCCTGAGCGGTCCTTCGAGGTGCCGAGGTGCGCGGCAGCGAACCGGACATTCGCCGAGGGCGGCTGTGGATGCCTCCATCCGACCCAAAGCCGACATCGGCCGTCCCGACTCGGGCAATCGAAGGCGGACGCTCGGCCTGTCTAGTGGCTACACCGCCAGAGGCAGCACTTCCAAGTAGACATAGCTCGGCTCTTTGCGCAACCCGCCGGCTGGATAGGTCCTAACTAGACGCCGGTTCTCAGAGTCGTAGGACATTCCGTCAACGAGGCATGCTTCGGCCACCTCAAGATTTGCCGCCCTGAGCGATTCGTAGTTCCTACGTGTCCAGGCAATCAGCGCACGGTGAAGGGGCCGATATTCCTTGTCGATCGACGACCGATCGACCTTAAGACCCATTACGTTCAGGCAGAACGCCAGGAACTTGGCGCCCTTGAAGTTCGGGAAACGCTCCATCTCCTTGATCTCGTTATAGATCAAGCGTCGCACCTTGTGCCTCACAAAGGCGCCCGCCTGTGTCTTTTCGGCGAACGATTCGAAGAAGGCGGACCAGACGGTGTTGTGCTGGATGGTCCAACAAGTGCTGATTGGCGAACGCACGCTAGCAGCACAGAAGATCATGTTGACGATCGACTCCGCGACCATGTCATAGACCGAGTGGCCAGGCCCGTACCGTTTGTGCCTGCGAAGCTCGATGTATTCCGGCACAGGCATCTTGCTCAGTATCTCAATCGCGTCCTTGAGAAAGTCGACCAATGCTCGCAGCGTCGCATACGGGCCAGTACGCCACTCCAGCATATTGGAGCCATCGAGCTGGTAGAGGTCCAGCGCAGCGAACTCGAGCCTTGAATGGAGGCGGAACAGGACAGTCGTACTGGACGGGAATCCGGCTTCAACATATGCCTTGAGCGCGACTCGAGCTGCGCGCAGGAAGGCGACCCAGGTGTCCGAGTTCCAGTTGAAGCTCTCGCCCACGTCGGCGTCCAATGCGGTACCGATGCCGGCCAACATAGCGTAGTCTCCAAAGATCGCCTGACTGAGCGGCTTGTGGTGCCCGAGCAAGCCGACTCGATAGCCTTCGGTTTCGTGGAACAGGAAGGAGYCAGTATTCACGAGAGCCTCGCCGACAATGTTGCGCGTGAATGTGCCGATCGCCACGTCGTGCTTCTTCTGCAGGGCGATCTCGCGGAACAGCGCCAGCGCGAGTACCGGGCCCTTCGCCACGACGGCGCGGCAGAAGCGGCGGTCGGCAATCAGTAGTAGAAAGTCGTTGGCGTAGCCTTCGACCTTCCGCAATGACGGCTCTGCACCTCCTGGTGACGCTCTCGATGGCTTCCGGCGCGAATGGGTGGATGGCGCGTACTTGATCAACCGGCTGGCGGAACGCGCGATCTCATCGGAGATCACTGCGAGTTCGTCTCCTGATCCACGCAAGATCGCCCGATACACGGCACGGACATATCGCTCCGCATTTAGAGGCCCGAATCGCGGCGGTCGAACGAATGCGAACCATGCCCAGCCAAGGAATGTGAGCAGGAAGGTCAACCCGAGCAACCCTTGCCAGATTGCTGGTGTCAGCGGACGACCCACCGGAACAAGCCATCCTTGGGCCCGCCACAGATCTGTCAGGAGGGTGAAAATCCCAACGAGGGCGACGTTGACGAACGCGATGCGCTGAAGCGGGAGCGGTGCTGTCTCGATGCGGAATTGGTAGCGCGCGTCGGCGATCGTCCAGGCGAGCACCAGCAGGGCCATTGCCGCAAGGTATTCGGCGAAGCCGAAGAACTTGGGGCCGTTGGGATCAAGTGCGTAGAAGCAGATGCCGTGAATACAGGTTTCGGTCGCCATGGCTGCAATACTGAGTGAAGGGGCCGTGGCGAAGGCCGCGACCGATTTCAGTATCGCCCACGCTCGAACTCGCATGGCGCCGGCGACCGCCAGCGAGCCGATGTCCTCGGAACGTGCGAGGCGTGAGTCTAAATAGCACCTTCGAGGTTCCGTTTCGAAGCAGCCGCTCGTTACCTACCGCTTCTGGCCGGCCTCCGCCTCTCAACGCAGACCCAACATCGCCTGCATGGCACGCTGGATATCGTTAATCAGAGCTGCAAGTTCCGGCCGGTCTCCATACATGTCGAATTCGCGAACTGCAGTGAGGCCCATCGAGAACGGGCCCGGTCGAATCTCGCCAGCGCACCCTAAGAGGAATGTACGGCACCACGCGAGTTGGCGCTCGATGCTCACGGCGGGCTCGAAAGACTTCTCCGCCATCGGACGGATCTCGGCGAGGGCCGCATCAATCTTTCCGAGGAGTGCTTGTTCCATGCGCGAGTCGAAGAGCGATGTTGGCTAGCCTACCTGAAACCGGTCGCTCGCGAACGACTGCACATGGCCGCGTGCAGT
>NZ_JBFUGN010000763.1:0-3035 GCF_056402895.1 Rhizobacter sp. P3_B12
TTCTGCAAGCGCGGCACCGAGCGCGGCGGCTCCCACCGTTCTGCAAGCGCGGCACCGAGCGCGGCGGCTCCCACCGGCTCGACCCTCATCACCGCCGACGGCGCCACCGGCGGCGGCAGTGTGTCGGTCGGCGGCTCCGACACCGGCTCGCTGGTGGTCACCAGCAACACCCTCGTCAGCGCCGATGCGACCGGCACCGGCGATGGCGGGTCGATCACGATGGAGGCCCTGCTCAACCGCATGGTGTCCGCCTCGCCGACCGGCCTGCCGCGCACCGAGTTCGGCGTGCTCGAGATGTACGGCACGCTGCATGCGCGCGGCGGCATCAACGGCGGCAACGGCGGCGGCATCCAGACCTCGGGCCTCGCGATGGCACTCAGCCTGACCGACAGCACCTCGGGCGCCCTGATCAGCCAGGGCACGGTCGACTCGGGCCCCCGCGCGGCGGGCGGCCAGACCGGTACCTGGGTGCTGAACGCATCCGACGTGACGATCTCGACCAACGGCGCCACCACCACCGACGGCACGTTCACCCCGACCGCTCCGGGCGCCAACATCCGCGCGGACACCCTCTCGGCTGCACTCGACGTCGGCACCAGCATGGAGATCTTGACCGACTCCGGCAACATCGGCACCACGACCGGCAACATCACGCTGGCCGACAACGCCGCCATCGTGCGCAGCGCCGGTACCGTAGCGACCATCCTGACGCTGCGGGCACGCGACAGCGTCGTGCTCGGCACCGGCAGTTCGATCACCGTGAAGGGCGCCGGCCCGATGGACATCAACCTGCTGAGCGACGCCCTCGGCAATGGCAGCGGCAACATCAGCATCAATGGGGCCGCCCTGTCCACCGGCGGCGGCAGCCTGCTGGTGAGCGGCGGCGCGCTGCCGGGCAGCGGCTTCGCGCGCGGCAACGGCCAGATCGCCGGCGTCGCGCTGAACAGCAGCAGCATCGACACGCGCGGCACGACCGGCACCGCCGGCAACGTCGTGATCCGCGGTGCCGGCGGCACGGGCACCTTCGAATCGGGCGTCGCGATCTTCGGCACCGACATCACCGCGAACGACATCAGCGTGCTCGGCACGGCCGGCGCGGGCTCGGGCCTGCAGATCAGCAGCGGCACGCTGACCACCGAGGCCGGCACGATCGACCTGCGCGGCATCGCGACGCGCATCAGCAATGCCGGCGGGCAGGCCGTCGGGCTGGACATCGGCACGCTGAACCTCTCGGCCGGCACCGGCTCGGTGCGGCTGGCGGGGCGCGGCGACGATGCGAATTTCGCGCTGGTCGAGACGAGTCCGGCGATCGGCTTGCGCTACAGCAACCTGTCGATCGCCGGCGCCGAGAACTCCACCGGCACGATCACGCTGGCCGGGCAGGCGGCCAACGCCAGCGGCGGCATCGGCGTGCAGTACAACGCCGGCGAGAGCAACGGCCTGCACATCGACAGCGGCCCGAGCGACGGCACGCCGGGTTCGACCGGCGCCAACGTCGTGATCGGCGGCGAGAGCGGCGGCGGCACGGCGCTCGACCTCGGCACCTCGTTCAACCCGTTCATCCGCACGACCGGGTATGTGAACTTCCGGCCGCTGGGCGTGGATGCGAACGGCGGGTTGACCGAGCAGACCGACATCGCGATCCGGATCGGCCTCGCCGACACCGGCGGCGGTGCGGGGGTGCGCGCGCCGAATGGCCCGCGCGCGCAGGCGGCGGCGCAGCCGGGCGACGAGTTCTATGTCGACGCGAGCTGGCTGCAGCCGGCGAGCGACAACGTCGGCGGCGTGACGGCCGGCAAGGGCATCGTCGTCGGTTCGGCGGGGCATGTCGGGCAGATCACTCTCGATGGCGGCGCGCTGGCGAACCACGACGCGGTGTCGCTGACGCTGCAGAACCAGGGCAACGGCTCGGCCGGCATCGTGCTGGGCGGCCAGAACTCGGTCGGCACGCTCGGGCTGATGAGCAGCGGCGCGGTGACGCAAACCGGGCCGATCAGCGTGCAGACGCTGGTGATCCAGGGCAGCGGCGGCAACAGCGTGACGCTCTCGAATGCGCAGAACCAGATCGGCACGCTGGCCTTCGATCCGCCGGGCTCGCTGTCGGTGGTGACCGCGGGCAACCTGGTGGTGGATGCGGCGAGCGCGGCATCGTTCGATGCGGCGGGCGCGGGGTTCTCGACGCTCGCGATCACCGACAGCCAGGGCGGCGCGAGTGCGCTGCTGCAGGCGGCCGGCAGCATCACGCTGAACCGTTCGATCTCGATGGACAACGAGGTCGGCCGGCTGGACATCGTGTCGCCGACGCAGGTGATCTTCGGCACCGGTGCGACGCTGTCGGCCGGCACGCGCTGGAGCGTGTGGGCGCCGTCGGTGACCGGCCTGGCGGCCGATTCGGGCGCGATCCGCTACTACGGCTGCGCGTTCGGCGACACCGGGACCTGCTCGGTGTCGGGCATCGCGCTGCCGCAGACCGGGCAGCAGGTGCTGTTGCCGACGCAGCCGACGGTCAACGTGGCCGCGACGCCGGCGAACGGGCCGGCCGGCGCGATCCCGCCGCTGACGTACACGGTGACCGGCCTGCAGGACGGCGACACCGCCGCGACGGCGCTGGCCGGCGCGCTCGCGACGACGGCGACGCCGACCAGCCCGGAAGGCAGCTACGCGATCACGCAGGGGACGCTGACCTCGCCGACCGGCTACGTGATCACGTTCCAGGGTGCGAACCTGGTGCTGGGCGCGGGGCAGTTCAACAACCTCGACATCCTGGGCATCACGCGCGAGGCGTTGCAGTCGCGCTTCCAGTCGCAGTTCGAATCGGGCGTGTACGGGCGCAACCTGGCGCAGCCCTACATCTGCACGGCGGCGTCGCTGATCCGCGGGTTGTCGGCGGACGACAAGCAATCGGATCCGCTGGCGGCCGAGTGGGGGAAGGTACGGAATCAGCCGCAGCTGTCTGGCTGCCTGGACGTCAGTGATGGAGGGTCTTGCTCGGCGTTCTGATTGGCTGCTGCTGCGCGTCGCGCGGGGGGTGAGGG
>NZ_JBFUGN010000764.1:0-3034 GCF_056402895.1 Rhizobacter sp. P3_B12
GTCTACGTGAGCTGCGCCGGCCGCGGCGGCCCGCATTTCGGCGCGCCGTCGGCCGAGCTCGCCATCGTGCGGCGCGCGCTCGGCGACGTGCCGCTGGTCGGCTTCTTCGCGGCCGGCGAGATCGCGCGCCACCACCTCTACGGCTACACCGGGGTGCTGACGGTGTTCACGACCGCCGCATGAGCCTTCATGCGCCGGTCACGCTGCGCGCGGGGCGTGTCACGCTGCGGCCTTGGCGCGACGACGACCTCGAACCCTGCGCCGCGATGAACGCCGACCCGCAGGTGATGCAGCATTTCCTCGCGCCGCTGACGCGCGCGCAGAGCGATGCCTTCGCGGCACGTGCGCGACTGCACGTCGAGCAGTTCGGGCATGGGCTGTGGGCGCTGGAAGTGCCGGGGCGGCCGTTTGCCGGCTTCGTCGGGCTCTCTGCGGTGCCGTTCGAGCTTCCGGTGCCAGGCATCGCGCCGGATCCCCGGGAGATCGGCTGGCGGCTGGTGCGCGCGGCCTGGGGGCAAGGCTTTGCCAGCGAGGCGGCCCGTCTCGTGCTCGATCATGCCTGGCAGGTGATGCGCCTGCCGCAGGTGGTCTCGTTCACGGCGCTGGGCAACCAGCCGTCGCGCCGGGTCATGGAACGCATCGGCCTGACGCAGCGCGCGCAGTTCGATCACCCGCGCATCGCCGCGGACCACCCGCTGCGTGCGCATGTGCTGTACGCGGCCGAAGCGCCCTGAGCAGGCGCTACAGTCGTGGGCTCGTCGAACAGGCCGATGTGGGAGACCTGACTCCGTGAATGCCCTTCTTCCGGTCCACGCGACCGGTGCCGATGCGCCCAGCGCGGACGAGCGCGCGCAACGCCGCGCGCAGGTCGTCGCCGAACTGGCGCCCCTGCTGCCGCTGCATGCGCTGCTGTCGCGCGGTGAAGACACCGTGCCGTACGAATGCGACGGCCTCACCGCCTACCGCCAGCAGCCGCTGGTGGTGGCGCTGCCCGAGACCGAGGACCAGGTCGCCGCGGTGCTGCGCGCCTGCGACCGGCTCGGCGTGCCGGTGGTCGCGCGCGGCGCCGGCACCGGCCTGAGCGGCGGCGCGCTGCCGCATGCGCTGGGCGTCACGCTGAGCCTGGCCAAGTTCAACCGCATCCTGAAGGTCGACGTGCTGGCGCGCACCGCCACCGTGCAGTGCGGCGTGCGCAACCTCGCGATCAGCGAGGCCGCCGCCCCCTACGGGCTGTACTACGCACCCGACCCGAGCAGCCAGATCGCCTGCACCATCGGCGGCAACGTGGCCGAGAACTCCGGCGGCGTGCACTGCCTGAAATACGGGCTGACGATCCACAACGTGCTGCGCGTGCGCGGCTTCACCGCGCAGGGCGAGGCGGTGGAGTTCGGCTCCGAGGCGCTCGACGCCGCCGGGCTCGACCTGATGGCGGTGCTGGTCGGCAGCGAAGGCATGCTCGCGGTCGTCACCGAGGTCACCGTGAAGCTGGTGCCGAAGCCGCTGCTCGCGCGCTGCATCATGGCGAGCTTCGACGACATCCGGCAGGCCGGCGACGCGGTCGCCAACGTGATCGCCGCCGGCATCATCCCGGCCGGGCTCGAGATGATGGACAAGCCGATGACGGCCGCCGTCGAGGATTTCGTGCACGCCGGCTACGACCTGAATGCGCAGGCCATCCTGCTGTGCGAGAGCGACGGCACGCCCGAAGAGGTGGCCGAGGAGATCGGCCGCATGCTCGACGTGCTGGCCGGCAGCGGCGCCGCGCGCATGGAGGTCAGCAAGGACGAGGCGCAGCGGCTGCGCTTCTGGAGCGGCCGCAAGAACGCCTTCCCGGCGAGCGGGCGCATCAGCCCCGACTACATGTGCATGGATTCGACGATCCCGCGCAAGCGGCTGGCCGACATCCTGCTCGCGATCGGCGAGATGGAGAAGAAGTACGGGCTGCGCTGCGCCAACGTGTTCCACGCCGGCGACGGCAACCTGCACCCGCTGATCCTGTTCGACGCCAACGACCCTGATCAACTGCACCGCTGCGAGCTGTTCGGCGCCGACATCCTCGAGACCAGCGTCGCGATGGGCGGCTCGGTGACCGGCGAGCACGGCGTGGGCGTCGAGAAGCTGTCGTCGATGTGCGTGCAGTTCTCCGACGCCGAGCGCGAGCAGATGCTGGCCGTCAAGCATGCCTTCGACCCGTCCGGGCTGCTGAACCCCGGCAAGGTGATCCCGACGCTGGTGCGCTGCGCGGAGTACGGGCGCATGCACGTGAAGCGCGGTTTGCTGCCGTTCGCCGACATTCCCCGTTTCTGATCCGGTTTCTGATGCCCTGATGACCCACGACCCCGCACTGCAGATCCTCGTCGACAAGGTCGAAGCCGCCCGCGCCGCCGGGGCGCAACTGCGCATCCGCGGCGGCGGCACCAAGGATTTCTACGGCGAGCCGCCGCAGGGCGAGCTCCTCGACACCACGGTGCTCGAAGGYATCTCGAGCTACGAGCCGACCGAGCTCGTCGTCACCGCGCGCTGCGGCACCTCGCTCGCGACGCTCGAGGCCGCGCTCGCCGAGAAGAACCAGTACCTGCCGTTCGAGCCACCGCACTTCGGGCCGGGCAGCACCGTCGGCGGCATGGTGGCGGCCGGCCTGTCGGGCCCGCCGCGCGCGGCGGTCGGCGCGGTGCGCGACTACGTGCTCGGCGCAACGCTGCTGAACGGCCGCGCCGAGGTGCTCAGCTTCGGCGGCCAGGTGATGAAGAACGTCGCCGGCTACGACGTCTCGCGGCTGCTCGCCGGCTCGCTCGGCACGCTGGGCGTGATCCTCGAGGTCTCGCTGAAGGTGCTGCCGCTCGCCCCGGCCACCGCCACGGTGCGCTTCGAGCTGGCGCAGATCAGCGCGATGCAGAAGATCAACGAATGGAGCGGCCTGCCGCTGCCGATCAACGCCAGCGCCTGGTGGGACGGCATGCTCGTCGTGCGGCTGCGCGGCGCGCTCGCCGCGGTGCAGTCGGCACTCGCCGCGCTCGGCGGCGACGTGATCGAG
>NZ_JBFUGN010000765.1:0-3027 GCF_056402895.1 Rhizobacter sp. P3_B12
CATGTGCTCATGGCGGATCACGCCCTTGTTGCCGGTGGTCGTCACGAAGATGTCGGCCTTGTCGGCGGCGTACTCCATCGTCACGACCTTGTAGCCTTCCATCGCGGCCTGCAGCGCGTTGATCGGGTCGATCTCGGTCACCCACACCTGGGCGCTCAGCGCACGCAGCGCCTGGGCCGAGCCCTTGCCCACGTCGCCATAGCCGGCCACGCAGGCCACCTTGCCGGCGATCATCACGTCGGTGGCGCGCTTGATGCCGTCGACCAGCGATTCGCGGCAGCCGTACAGGTTGTCGAACTTGCTCTTCGTGACCGAGTCGTTCACGTTGATCGCGCGGAACAGCAGCGTGCCCTTCGCGCTCATTTCCTTCAGGCGGTGCACGCCGGTGGTGGTCTCTTCGGTCACGCCCTGGATCTGCGCGCTCTTGCGGGTGTACCAGGTCGGGTCCTGCGCGAGCTTGGCCTTGATGCTCGCGAACAGGCAGGTCTCTTCCTCGCTGCCGGGCTTGTCGAGCACGCTGATGTCCTTCTCGGCGCGCTGGCCCAGGTGCATCAGCAGCGTGGCGTCGCCGCCGTCGTCGAGGATCATGTTCGGGCCTTCGCCTTCGCTGCCCTTCGGGCCGAAGTCGAAGATGCGGTGGGTGTAGTCCCAGTAGTCGACCAAGTTCTCGCCCTTGTAGGCGAAGACGGGGGTGCCCTTCTCGACCAGCGCCGCGGCGGCGTGGTCCTGCGTCGAGAAGATGTTGCACGAGGCCCAGCGCACCTGGGCGCCGAGTGCCTGCAGCGTCTCGACCAGCACGGCGGTCTGGATCGTCATGTGCAGCGAGCCGGTGACGCGCGCGCCCTTCAGCGGCTGCGTCTTCGCGAATTCCTCGCGGATGGCCATCAGGCCGGGCATCTCGGTCTCGGCGATGCGGATCTCCTTGCGGCCCCAGGCGGCAAGCGAGATGTCGGCGATGGCGTGGTCTTGGGAAGGCTTGAGAACAGCGTTCATGTCGGGCTCCAGTCGTTCAGGGAACCCGCACGCAGTCGGCAAAGGGGGGATGTCATGACTCACCCACGAGGGACCATCGTGCGGGTGAGCGCGGTTGCATTTGAATTCCCGAGCCTGGGGCGGCTGTCGTGACGACAACCGGCCTTGCAACGCTCCTCGGAAAGTGCAGGGATTGTAGTCGCCGGATCGGGCGGATTCCAGTGCGTTGCGTGCGTTTTGGCCGCGGGTCGTGCAAGACTGCGGGGCATGTCCCTCGCCCCGCGCCGTCCTCGCCCCCTTTCAGAACTGAGCCCCGAACTGGCCCGCAGCGTGCGCGGCGTGCTGACCGACATCGACGACACGCTGACGCGCGACGGCGCGATCGAGCCCGAGGCGCTGGCCGCCTTGCAGGCGCTGCGCGACGCCGGGCTGCCGGTGATCGCGATCACCGGCCGGCCGATGGGCTGGAGCGAGCCGTTCGCGCGCGACTGGCCGATCGACGCGATCGTCGCGGAGAACGGCGCGGTCGCGCTGTTCCGCGATGCGACGGGCCGTCTGCAGATCGAGTACGCGCAAGACGAGGACACCCGCGCCCGCAACACGCTGCGCCTGCGGCGCACCGCACAGCGCGTGCTCGACGAGGTGCCCGGCACGGCGCTCGCGCAGGACAGCGCCGGCCGCGTCACCGACATCGCCGTCGACCACAGCGAGTTCGCCCACCTGACGCAGCCGCAGATTGACGCGGTGCTGCAGGTGATGCGCAGCGAGGGCATGAACGCCACCGTCAGCTCGATCCACATCAACGGCTGGTACGGCGAGCACGACAAGCTGAGCGGCGCGCGCTGGATCGTGCAACGGTTGCTCGGGCGTTCGCTCGATGCCGAGACCCCCGCCTGGGCCTACGTCGGCGATTCGACGAACGACCAGGCGATGTTCGGGCACTTCCCGGTCAGCGTGGGGGTCGCGAACCTGATGCAGTTCGCGGATCGGTTGCACACATGGCCGGCGTACCTGACCCTCGGGGAGCGGGGCAAGGGATTCGCGGAGGTGGCCCAGACGCTGCGCGCAACTCAAGACAGCGCCCGCAACTTCCCTTCCTCGTTGCCGTAGTTCACCACTCGCTGCCCGAACTCGTACAGCCAAGCGGCTGCGTGCTCCGAGTTCTCGCCGAAATCGCCGTCCACGAGAGACCGTCTGACCTGCTTGAACAGTGTCATGGCCTTGCCTTGGTCTTCCAGGCTCAAATTCGGTTGTTCCCGCATCGCCACAACAGCGTGAGCGAGAACCTGCAATCGCTCCTGAGGGCCCAGATCGCGGCGGTGCCTCATCACGTGCGCGCAAAGCCGAAGTTGCTGACGAGCTCCGTATTTCGGACCGACGTCTTCTCTGGAGCCTTGCAACAAGGCAACCAGATCGGCAGCACTCGCGTCCTTCAAATTCTGCACTTTGAAAACGGCACCTCGGAGAAACTCAATCCGGCGCTTTTTGATGCTGGGAGTGGCCTCCTTCGGCTCCAACTCCCCATCGCGGGACCCGTATTGCGGGAACGGCCCCACCACGACAGTGGTCCGAGCGGTGCCACGCTCATCCAAATCTTTCGCAAGGCTTGTGCTCCAGCCGCTCAGCGACTCGGCAAGTGCAGCGATGTCCTTGTTGCTCGGGTATCTCGTTTCGAGCGCCAGACACCGGCTTGAGAACTCACGCAAGAAAACCTGGTCGCCGTCGAGGAACTCCGCCCCCAGATTGACCGCAAAAGTCGCCATCCGGAGGTGGCTCAGCACGTCATCCTGGGACAAGCGTGTGTTCCGTCCGCCATCAAGCAACGCCCAAGCGCACTCACGGAATGTTTCGCGATTCTCGGAGCATGCCTTCGAGTCGAAGACATGCCCTCCACGCTGGAGGCGATCGCGCGCAAGGTTGGAGAATTGTTGCGGCGGAGATTGGGACCCTCGCTTTGCCCTGCCGACTACTTGGTCGGATGTCTTTCGCACCGGCGAAGTCTCCTCATCGGCAGAAGACTCCGCGAACGAGAGTTTTGCCTCGCTCGTCTTCTTG
>NZ_JBFUGN010000766.1:0-3022 GCF_056402895.1 Rhizobacter sp. P3_B12
GCGCGGCGGCCGGCGCCGGGTGGCGGCGATCGCGCCGGCGGGGGCGCTGTCGAAGCGCGGCCAGGCCATCGCCGACATCGCGCTGCGCTGGCACCCGCCGACGCAGCTGCCGGTGGCGTTCCGCATCGGCGCGCCGGCCACCGCGGAGTTCCCGTTCGCGCTGTGGGACCGGCTCGCCCGCGACACCGCCGCGCCGCGCCGCCGGGCGCTGTCGCAGTACACCGATCCGGCCGGCGAGCCGGCGCTGCGCGAGGCGATCGCGCAGTGGCTGCTGGTGTCGCGCGGGATCCGCTGCGATGCGTCGCAGGTGCTGGTCACCTCGGGCTCGCAGCAGGGCATCGACCTGATCGGCCGGCTGCTGCTCGACCTGGGCGACGAGGTGATGGTCGAGGATCCGGGCTACCCGGGCATCCGCGCCAACCTGCTCGGGCAGGGCGCGCTCGTGCGGCCGGTGCCGCTGGATGCCGAGGGGCTGTGCATCGCGCAGGGTGCCGCGCGCTGGCCGCAGGCGCACATGGCGGTCGTGACGCCGACGCACCAGTTCCCGATGGGCGTGCACATGAGCCTGGCGCGCCGGCTGGCGCTGCTCGACTGGGCGCGCACGCGGCGTGCGTGGATCGTCGAGGACGACTACGACGGCGAGTTCCAGTACGGCGCGCACCGCATGCCGGCGCTGTGCAGCCTGCCGCAGTCGGAGCGCGTGCTGTACGTCGGCACCTTCTCGAAGACGCTGCACCCGGGCCTGCGGCTGGGCTTCATCGTGATGCCGCTCGCGCTGGCACCCGCCTTCGCGGGGGCGAAGGCCGTGACCGACCGGCACAGCCCCGGTGCCGCGCAGGACGTGCTGGCCCGCTTCATCACCGAGGGCCACCTGCTGCGCCACCTGCGGCGCATGCGCGAGCTGTACGCGCTGCGCCAGGAGCTGGTGATCGAGGCCCTGGCGAAGGCGAGCGGCGGTGCGCTGCGGCTGCTGCCGAGCGCGCAGGGCATGCACCTGGCGCACGAGGACGAAGCGGGCCGGCCGGACGAGCCGCTGTCGGCGCGCGCGCAGGAGGGCGGCGTGTACCTGGCGACGCTGTCGCGCTATGCGATCGAGGCGCCGCGGCGCGGCTGGCTGTTCGGCTATGCGGGGTACGACGAGGCGGCACTGCGGGCCGCGGCGCGCACGATTGGCAGGCTTGTAGCCCGGATGCCAATCCGGGGATCGTGACGCCGCACCCGGATTGGCATCCGGGCTACTCAATGCAGCGTGATCGGCAGGTCCGGGCCCTTGCCCGTCGCGATCGTCATTGCCTGCCGCGCGCTCCAGCCGGTCGACCAGCGCGCGAACTCGGCGGCCGGCATCGGCCGGCCCATGTGGAAGCCCTGGGCCTCGTCGCAGGCCAGTTCGCGCAGCAGCTCCCAGACCTGCGCGTTCTCGACGCCCTCGGCCACCACCGTGAGCCCGAGGCCGTGCGCCAGGTCGATCGTCGAGCGCACGATGCGCGCGTCGTCCAGGTCCTTCTCCATGTTGAGCACGAAGGACTTGTCGATCTTCAGCTCGTCCACCGGCAGCCGCTTCAGGTACGCGAGCGACGAATAGCCGGTGCCGAAATCGTCGATCGACAGCCGGAAGCCCAGCGCGCTCAGCTTGTCGAGCGTGGCCTGGGCGCGCTGCGGGTCGTCCATGATCGCGCTCTCGGTGATCTCCAGGCAGAAGGCCTCGGCCGGCACCGAATGGCGCACCAGCAGCGCATCGAACTTCTGCGGCAGCTCCGGGTCGAGCAGGTCGCGCGTCGACAGGTTGATTGAAATCGTCAGCGTCTGGCCGCTGTCGTGCAGGCGTTTCCACAGCTGCGCGGTCTGCTCGAAGACCCACAGCGTCAGCACCCGGATGAAACCGGTCTGCTCGGCGAACGGAATGAACTCCATCGGCGGCACCAGCCCGCGACGCGGGTGCTGCCAGCGCACCAGCGCCTCGGCGCCGACGACGCGTGCATTGCCGAGCGCGAGCTTGGGCTGCAGGTACAGCCGCAGCTCGTCGTGGTCGACCGCGTGGCGCAACTCGCTCAGCAGCGACAGCGTCTGCGAGCTTGCGGCATCGAGCGCCGCGTCGTAGACCATCGGGCCGTCGTGGTGGCGCTTGGCGGTGTACATCGCGACCTCGGCGCGGCTCAGCAGCACGTCGGCATCGCCGGCATGCAGCGGCCAGTTCGCGAGGCCCAGGCTCGCGCTGATGTCGACCGTCTGGTCTTCCAGCGTCAGCGCCGCGTCGAAGGCCTGGTTGATGCGCTTGGCGACCGTGCGGGTCAGCGCCACGTCGTTGGCCGGATCGAGCCCGGCCAGCAGCACCGCGAACTCGTCGCCGCCGAGCCGCGCGACCAGGTCGCCGCCGCGCACCGCCTGCTGCGTCAGCCGCTCGGCCACGCTGCGCAGCAGCAGGTCGCCGAAGCGGTAGCCGAGCACGTCGTTGACGTGCTTGAAGCGATCGAGGTCGAGCATGATCACCGAGACGGTCCGGCCATTCTTGCCGGCCGCGACGATCGCGTCGCGCACCGCGTTGCGGAACTGCAGGCGGTTCGGCAGCGCCGTCAGCGGATCCCAGTAGGCGAGCTTCAGGATCTCGTCCTGCTGCTCGCCGATGCTCTCGCGCATGCGCTCGAAGGCGCGGGCCACGTCGCCCAGCTCGTCGCTGCGGTCGAGGCCGCGCAGCGGCGTCGAGTAGTCGCCGGCACCCAGCCGTTCGGCCGCGGTCGCGAGGCGCCGCAGCGGCGTCGTCACGTGGCGCGCGGTCAGTACGCTGCCGATGCCGAACACCAGCACGCCGACCAGCGTCAGCGCGGCCAGCCCGAGCTGCAGCTGGCGGTACGGCGCGACCGCGTCGTCGACCGAGCGCAGCAGCAGCGCCGAGACGGCGGCGCCGTCGTGCTCGGCGAGCATCACGGTGCGGCCGCTGTATTCGTTGTCGAGCAGGCTCAGTGCCATCGCGGCCGAGCTGGCGGAAGCGTGGTTGCCGTTCACCTGTTCGAGTGTCAGCGCGGCC
>NZ_JBFUGN010000767.1:0-3022 GCF_056402895.1 Rhizobacter sp. P3_B12
TGCCTGCCGCGCGCGTGCTGGTGGTGGACGACGACCCGAAGGCCGTCACGCTGGTCGGCAAGCACCTGCAGTCGGCCGGCTTCGTGCCGATGCTGGCCTACAGCGGCCGCGAGGCGCTGGAGGTGGTGCGCCAGCAGCGGCCGGCGCTGATCGTGCTCGACCTGATGATGCCGCAGCTGTCGGGCTTCGACGTGATCGAGGCGCTGCGCGGGCGCAGCGACACCGCCGACATCCCGATCATCGTGCTGACCGCCAAGCTGCTGACCGTGCAGGACCGGGCGCTGCTGAGCGGGCGGGTGCAGCAGGTGATGGAGAAATCGGAGTTCCAGCCGGCCAGCCTGCTGGCCGAGGTGAAGCGGGCTCTGGCCAAGGGACGGCAGCGACGGTCATGACCGGGAGCAACGGCACCTCACCCTCGATCCTGGTCGTCGACGACAACGCGGCCAACCTGAGGCTGTACCGTGCGACCTTGCAGGACGTGGGGGCTGAGATCCACACCGTCGACCGCGGCGAACTCGCACTCGAGCGCTTCGCGCAGCGCTCGTCGTGGGCGATGGTGCTGCTCGACGTGCACCTGGCCGGCATCAGCGGCTTCGACGTCGCGCGCCGGCTGCGCGAGCTGCCCGGCGGTGCCGACGTGCCGATCGTGTTCGTCTCGGCGATCTACACGCACGAGGCCGACACCTTCGCCGGCTACCGCATCGGCGCGGTCGACTACATCCTGTCGCCGGTGGTGCCGGAGATCCTGCGCGCCAAGGTCGCGGTGTTCGTGCGGCTGCACCGCATGCGCCGCGAGGCCGAGGCCCAGTCGATCGCGATGGAGCGCGCCTACCGCGAGCTGCGCAGCGCCCATGCCGAGATGGAGGCGTTCAGCTACTCGGTGTCGCACGACCTGCGCACGCCGCTCGGGCAGATCGCCGGCTTCGCGCAGCTGCTGCAGCAGGGGCACGGGCATTCGCTGGATGCGAAGGGGCAGGGCTTCCTCGGCCACATCCAGGGCGCGGCCCAGCGCATGAACCGGCTGATCGACGACATGCTGGTGCTGGCGCGCATGACGCGCACCGAGCTGCAGTCGGAGCCGGTCGACCTGTCGGCGATGGCCGGCGAGATCGTCGGCGAGTTGGCGCAGGCGCAGCCGGACCGTCACGTGGCCTGGCGCCACGACGACGGGCTGACGGCGCAGGGCGACCCCGGCCTGCTGCGGGTCGCGCTGTCGAACCTGCTCGGCAATGCGTGGAAGTACAGCGCCGTGGCACCGGCCCCGCAGATCGAGTTCCGGCGCGCCGGGGCGCAGGGCGATGCCGGAGATGCCGCCTTCTGCGTGCGCGACAACGGCGCCGGCTTCGATGCCGCGGCGGCCGGCGAGCGGCTGTTCCGGCCGTTCCAGCGCTTCCACCCCGGCTCGCAGTTCCCGGGCAATGGCGTGGGCCTGGCGATCGCGCAGCGGGTGGTGACCAAGCACGGCGGGCGCATCTGGGTCGAATCGGCACCGGGCCGGGGCGCCAGCTTCTATTTCACGCTGCCGCCGCTGCCGGCGGCGCACGAACACGCCTGACGAAGGCGCAAGGCGAGGAAAAAACCATGGCACGCATCCTGGTCGTCGAGGACAACGCACAGAACCGCAAGCTGGCGCAGCTGGTGCTGCAGAAGGGCGGGCACGAGGTGATCTGCGCCGAGGGGGGCGAGGAAGGCGTGCGGCTGGCCCGCGAGCACCTGCCCGAGCTGGTGCTGATGGACATCCAGATGCCGGGCATGGACGGGCTGGAGGCGACGCGGCTGCTGCGCGCCGATGCGGCGACGGCCGGCCTGAAGATCATCGCGCTGACCGCGCTCGCGATGAAGGGCGACGAGGAGCGCATCCTGCAGTCGGGCTTCGATGCCTACCTGGCCAAGCCCTTCGACTACGCCGAACTGGTCGGGCTGGTGCAGCGCCACCTCGCCTGACGCCGCGCGGCCGGGAGGCACAATCCCGGCATGAGCAACAAGATCCTGTTCGGCTTCCACGCCGTCACGGTGCGGCTGAAGACCGCGCCGAAGTCCATCCTCGAGATCCACGTCGACGCGAGCCGCCGCGACCAGCGCATGCGCCAGTTCGTCGAGCGGGTGAAGGAGGCTGGCGCCAAGCTGGTCGACAGCGACGACGACCGCCTGCAGAAGATGTGCGGCACGCACCGCCACCAGGGCGTGGTCGCCCGCGTCGAGGCGATGGCGATGAGCCATTCGCTGGACGACACGCTCGACGCCGTCGAGGAAGTCCCGCTGCTGCTGGTGCTCGACGGCATCACCGACCCGCACAACCTGGGCGCCTGCCTGCGCGTCGCCGACGGCGCCGGCGCGCATGCGGTGATCGCCCCGAAAGACCATGCGGTCGGCATCAACGCCACCGTCTCCAAGGTGGCCAGCGGTGCTGCCGACACGGTGCCGTACTTCATGGTCACCAACCTGGCACGGACCTTGAATGAGCTGAAGGAGCGCGACATCCTGGTCGTCGGCACGTCGGATGACGCACAGCAGTCGTTGTACGACATCGACCTGACCCGGCCGGTCGCGCTGGTGCTCGGCGCCGAAGGCAGCGGCATGCGGCAGTTGACCGGCAAGACCTGCGACGTGCTGGTGCGGCTGCCGATGCGCGGTGCGGTCGAGAGCCTGAACGTCTCGGTGGCCAGCGGCATCTGCCTGTACGAGGCGGTGCGCCAGCGGCTGAAGCAGGAGGACTGAACCATGCCGACGATTGCCGTCAACCACCCGCTGGTGCGCCACAAGATCGGCCTGCTGCGCGAGGCCGAGATCTCGACCAAGAAATTCCGCGAGCTGACGAACGAGCTGGCCCGGCTGCTCGCGTACGAGGCCACGGCCGACTGGCCTTTGACCAAGACGACGATCGAATGCTGGAGCGGCCCGGTCGAGATCGACCAGATCAGCGGCCGCAAGGTGACGGTGGTGCCGATCCTGCGCGCCGGCCTCGGCATGCTCGATGGCGTGCTCGACATGATCCCGAACGCGAAGGTCAGCGTGGTCGGCC
>NZ_JBFUGN010000768.1:0-3021 GCF_056402895.1 Rhizobacter sp. P3_B12
GGTTCTCCACATAGCTGTAGCGGTTGTAGCTCTGCAGTTCATAGGGCTGCGTCACCGCGCGGTCGACGGACAGGAAACGCCCAATGGACGCGTCGTACATCCGCCCATTCATGTGCGTSAGCCCGATGTCATCGAGCTGCTCRTGGCCGGTGAAGCCGCGGTCCGTGCCGCTGTTGAYGGYSGGGCTCCAGTCGATCACCAGMGYGCYGGCMKCGTCGTAGTTGCCGTTSGCGAAGCGCCGCTTGCCGAACGGGTCGTACGCGTCGCGGGCCGTCACGTCGCCGTTGTGGTCCGTCGTCGCTGCGATGCTGCCCAGGTGGTCCTTGTCTCAGTTTCTCGCTCAGGTACTTCTTCTCTGGTGGAAGTCAGCGGGCTTCACTTTCAGTTTGCGGTTTTCCGTGAAATACACATCCTCCAATCGCAGCAATGGGGAATAGTCTCCGTCCGCTATCGGGGTCCCGAGAAACCTAAACGATTGCAGGTCGCGGAGATCCCGTATGAAATCGATCGACTTCATGACTCCGCATCGATGCAGCTTCAACTCCTGGAGTTTCTTGAAAGAGGCAATATGTTCATGGTCTTCAATTTTTTTGCAGTCGGCAGCCACAAAGGATACCAATTGCTGAAGCCCAAGGTCCGTGAGTTGCTCAAGTTGATCGAGTCGATGCAACTCAAGTATTTTCAATCCTGGATATCCCGCAACTCCAGATAGGCTTTTTACATTTGATTTAACCAGTTCAAGTTCAGTAAGATTCGGGAACGCCGGGAAGTCGGAAAGATCAGCTGCGCGATATTTCCACACATGCAATGATTCAACCTTCGAGCTGGTCTCATTGAGGAAAATTCTGCGATGCCAAAAGACCGACAATCTCTTTAGTCTGGGCAACCGTCCAAGATCCAGTGTTTGCTTCGTCTCGTCTATAGAGACCTCTTCAAGGCACGGCAGTTGCTCCAATGCGCTGACCGCGACATCGGGCAATCGCTGTACAACCAGAATCTTCAAGTTTGGTAGTCCGACAAGAGATTGTAATACTTCGTCGGAACACCCTTCATCCGGGGCGACAGCTACGCCACTCACGGAGCCAGAAGCGAGCTCATCCGCAATCTCAGATCTCATTCTCTCTGAGAATATTGCAATAGAGCTGCTGCCCCACTTTATAGCTTGAATCACTAGAAGACTCCGATATCAACGACCATCTTGATTGAGATATCTTTCGCGGCGAATTGATCTTGTTGTAGTTGTTCGAATTCTGAACGCCGCCGTCATTGCGGATTCTCTTGGCCTCGTCCTTGAAAGCCTCCCGCATGTTCGTGGATGAAGTCCACTCTGTCTCTTTGACTGGATCAGTGTTTTCTTCGGCCTTCTCTTTTCCAGACTGCTTTGCACGTTCCTCAGATCCTTTACCGTGATACTTCTTGCCGCTTTCGTGGGTATTGGTATAGGAGCCTACTTTGCCGTCACTATCCTCATTGGCTGCCCGGTCTCCAGCCCCTCGGCCGGCTGCCCGCTCCCACCGTTGCGTTGAGCACCGCGTCAAACACGAGGACCGCGCCATCTTGTCTGAGCCACCGTCCACCCAGCACGCGTGGCCAACATCGCTCAGGTCATGAGCTTTCGCGCAGGAAAGGGCCAGAGAAGGATTCGCAGGCCATCTCCAATTCGGCTACCTCAATGAAGTGCTCGCTGTTCTCCTGACCTTCCTTCGAAAGCTGTTCCGCATGGCAGTTGAAGATGCTTCGAAAGCGAGAGTCGATGACTTGGACTCAGTCTTGACCAAGGCCACGAGTCGGGTAGGGCGCTTCGTCAACCACGCTGCTCTTCGACAAACCTTTTTAGCAAGTCGGCCAACTCCAGCGCCTCATGTTCCGCAAGTTCAACTGGATCGTTAAACCTATTGCGGCTCTTCAAACAGATGACGCCACTGTCGTCGAGCCATACGCATATTTCTCCACCAGCGAACTCGTGGATTGAGGGGTCATCCGCTTTTGTCGTCATCTTCAGGTCCTTGGTCGAATAGGAAAGTGGAGATCACCGCCAGCATTCGGGTCACCGATGCCTCGCCCGCCCGGTTCGAATCCGTGTGCATGGGGCGCAGCTGCTCTGGGATTGTCGTAGGGAAGCCCCGTGTCTTTGTCTAAGTGTCCCGGGTGGATCAACAGGCGTTCCTTTCCGCTCACTGGATCGCGCCATTTGCCTGCCTTCGTAGGATCCTGGACGAGGCCTTTGTCCTTGGCGAGCTTCTCCAACTCCTCTTCCGTTTTACCCTCGAGTTCTTCGGGTTTGATTTCCGGACTCGTTGGCGTGCTTGCTCCAGTCGATACGCCCTCCGCCGGCTGCTCCGCCCCCACCGTCGCGTTGAGCACCGCGTCGAACGCGAGTACCGCGCCTTCCTGCCCGAGCCACCGGCCGCCCAGCACAATGCCGGGCGCCAGTGGCGAACACAGCCCGCCCGACAACGTTGCACAACCGGTAGCCAACCCGCCACCCACGGTCCCGCCGAGCATACCGCCGCCGAACCGCACGACGCTTCGCACCACGGGAACCACCACTCGCCAGTGCTTGGCTGCCTTCCTGGCCTGCTCGGCTGACGCAAGCAGCATTGCCTTGATGGAGTTGACGCAGGATTCGCCGCACTTCCATTCCCGGTGCCCGGTGATCCACACAATCGGCTGGACCACCTGTGTCAGATCGTTCCAGCCACTCGGATCAGTTCGCGCCAGCGGATCGTTGCGCACATAGCTGTAGCGGTTGTAGCTCTGCAGATCCAGCGGATCCGTCACGCTCGCATCACCCGCCAGGAACCGCCCGAGGGCCGCGTCGTAGATCCGGCCGTTCATGTGCGTGAGCCCGATGTCGTCGAGCTGCTCATGGCCGGTGAAGCCGCGGTCAGTTCCGCTGTTGATGGCGGGGCTCCAGTCGATCACCAGCGTGCCGGCCGCGTCGTAGTTGCCGTTGGCGAAGCGCCGCTTGCCGAACGGGTCGTACGCGTCGCGGGCCGTCACGTCGCCGTTGTGGTCCGT
>NZ_JBFUGN010000769.1:0-3014 GCF_056402895.1 Rhizobacter sp. P3_B12
GACCTCGTCGGGCGACCCGGCGACGGCCGCCGCCGTCAGCGGCACCGCGGTCGCCACCACGACCTCGCCCGACAGGTCGGTCGCCGCGCCGGTGGCGAGCGCGGACACCTCCCAGGTGGCGTCGAAGCCGTTCGAGCGCACCTCGCGCCGCGTCGGCAGGAAGCGGCCGCCGAACGACGGGTGCGGCCAGTTGCCCGACAGCGTCACGTGGTTCTCGCGCCCCACCGGCACCAGGCCGAACTCGCTGGTGCCGGTCAGGTCGAGCGACACTTTCACCGGCGGCGGCACGCCGGCGCGCAGCCAGCCGTCGGGCAGCTGCGCCTGGAAGCCTTGCGGGCGCTTCTCGTCGCCGGTGCCGGGCTGCACCACCAGCAGGTCGCTGCCGACGCGCACGTCGGCGCGCCGGATGCCGCGCGGGTCGCTCACCTCGACCTGCAACACCGGCGGCTCGCACTGCAGCCGCCCATTCGCATGCCGCAGCGGCGGCCGCACCGGCGCCCAGGCGGCCTCCATCTCGGCGTGCAGGCCGTAGGTGTTGACCTTGAACAGGCCGCGCCAGCGCGGCTCCATCGTCGCGGTGGCGGTCACGTCGAGCCGGGCCGGCACGCTGGTGACGATGAACTCGCGCGTCTCGACGCCGCTGCGGGCGGTCGCGCCCCGGCCGTACATCACGTCCCACGATTCGGTACAGTGCGTGCGCAGCAGCGGCCCGAGCAGGGCCTGCCTGCCGGCCTGGCTCTGCTCGACGCTCTGTTCGGCCTCGGCGAAGCGGCTCTGGCGTTCATCGACCAGGGCGCCGATGCGGCTGAGGGCCAGGGACAACAGGACGGCGATCGCGCCGATGGCGGCCGCCTTGACGAACAGCGGGTGGGGCTTCATGCGGGCTCCAGGAGTTGAAGCGCCGCACTGTGGCCAGCGCCGTTGAAGGCGCCATGAAGTCGCGGTGAAGTCGGCTCAGTGGATGCTGCTGGCGAGGATCGGGAACAGCTTCACCAGCCCGTCGGACATCACCTCGACCGCCAGCGCCGCGAGGATCAGGCCCATCAGCCGCGTCATCACGTTGATGCCGGTCTTGCCCAGCACCCGCGCGATGCGGCCGGACGCGCTGAAGGCCAGCCACACGGCGATGCCGATCACCACGCCGTAGCCGACCAGCACCGCGATCTCCCACCAATGCCGCGTCTTGTCGGCATAGATCACCATCGTCGAGATGGTGGCCGGGCCGGTCAGCAGCGGGATCGTCAGCGGCACCACCGCGATGCTGTCGCCGGCATCGACCTTGGTGTTGCCTTCGGTCACGTCCTCCTGCCGCGTCTCGGCCGGCTGCGCGTTCAGCATCTGCAGCGCCGAGATCAGCAGCAGCGTGCCGCCGCCGACCTGGAACGACGCCAGCGAGATGCCGAAGAACTCGATGATCCGCAGGCCGGCCACCGCGCTGACCGCGATCACGATGAAGGCGCTGAACGCGGCGACGCGGATCGTGCGCTGGCGCTGTTCGCGGGTGAACCCCCCCGTGAAGTGGATGAAGAACGGGATCACGCCGATCGGGTTGACGATGGCGAGCAGGGCGATCAGCGGCTTGTAGATGTCCATCCGGCATTCTGACTTCAGCTGCGGCCCAGTTCGCGCAGATAGCGCAGCCCCGGCACCGCGCGCGGCCCGTACCAGCTCAGCAGTTCGCCGTCGACCCGCTGCACGCGCGCCTGCGGGCACAGCGCCTGCGCCAGCGCCAGGTGTCGGTCCTTGAACCGGAACGGCTCGGAACTCAACAGCACCCGCTCCACCTGCGCGAGCCAGGGCTCGTCGCCGCGCACCACCGGGTAGCGCGCCGCGCCGTGCGGGCCGCCGTCGAGTGCCGGCTCGGTGTGCCAGCCGATGCGCGCCAGCATGCGCGACAGGTAGGTGTCGCGCGCGACCGTCATCCACGGGTCATGCCAGATCAGATACAGCACGCGACAGGGCGGGCCAGGCAACAGACATTCGTCACCGCGGGTTTCCCCTAGCTCGTGCTGCAAGGCCTCGCGCAGCGCGCGTGCACGCTCGCGCACGTGGGGCTGGTCGTCGAACACCGCGGCGACCTGGTCGACCAGCGCGAGGTTGTCCTCGGGGCCACACGGGTGCGTCACGATGACCTGCGCACCCATCTCGTGCAGCGCCGGCACGATGTCGTGCCGGTTCTCATCCACGTTGACGAGGACATGGGTGGGCGCGAGGCGCCGCAGCCGCTCGAGGTTCACCGCCTTGGTGCCGCCGACCTTGGGCACGCCGCGCACCGCCTCTGCCGGATGGATGCAGAAACCGGTGCGCGCGACCAGGCGCGGACCGAGGCCGAGCGCGACCACGAGCTCGGTCAGGCTGGGCACAAGACTGGCTATGCGTGTGTTCACGACAACACTTTTTGTTGCCCTCGGCTTGCAAGGGGTTTCCACAATTTGCACCGCTTCGCGCAATTACTCGATAATCAAAATTCTGTGTCTGGAAGCAGCGCCTTCACTTGAATGGTTCAGGATGGGTACACGCTCCACATGGTTCTCGTGACTTCAGGAAAGAAAGGCGCTCTCCATGGGCAATAAACTCTACGTCGGCAACCTCGCCTACAGCGTTCGCGACGACGATCTCCAACAAGCATTCGCACAATTCGGCACTGTCTCGTCCGCCAAGGTGATGATGGACCGTGACACCGGCCGCTCCAAGGGCTTCGGCTTCGTGGAGATGGGCTCGGATGCCGAAGCGCAATCGGCCATCAACGGCATGAACGGCCAGGCCCTCGACGGCCGTGCGCTGGTCGTCAATGAAGCCCGTCCGCGCGAAGAGCGTCCGGGCGGCTTCGGCGGCGGCGGTGGCGGCCGCTCCGGCGGTGGTGGCTTCGGCGGCGGCGGTGGTGGCGGCTACGGCGGTGGTGGTGGCGGCGGTGGCCGCTCCGGCGGTGGCGGCGGCTACGGCGGTGGTGGCGGCAGCCGCTCCGGCGGTGGTGGTGGCGGCTACGGCGGTGGTGGCGGTGGCCGCTCCGGCGG
>NZ_JBFUGN010000770.1:0-3011 GCF_056402895.1 Rhizobacter sp. P3_B12
GCACCGACGCGACCGCCAGCCACTTGTCGGCGACCACGGCGCGCAGCCGCGCCGCGCCGGTCTCGACCTGCACCCGTTCCAGCGCGGCACACACGCCCGCCAGCGTCGCATCGGCGCCCAGCGGCGCGATCGACAGCGCCGACACGCTGTCGGGCAACCAGCGGCCGCGTGCCACCACGCCCCATTCGACGCGCAACGCGCCGATCGCGACGACCAGCGTCGCGCTGCTGCGGGTGCGTTCAGCCGGCGACACGGGCCACCTCCTCCAGCGTGGTCTCGCCGCGCGCGACCCACTGCCACGCGGCCTGCTGCAAGGGCTGCAGCCCGGCCTGCGCGGCGCGTTCCTTCAGCACCGAGATGGGCGCCTTGCCGGCGATCAGCTCGCGCAGCCCGTCGTCCAGCAGCAGCACCTCGGCGACCGCCTTGCGGCCCTTGTAGCCGGCGCCGCGGCAGTGGCCGCAACCCTGCCCGGCCTTGAAGGTCCAGCCCTGCACCTGCTCGGCCGTCAGGCCGGCCGCCTCGATCTCGTGCAGTGCCGGCTGCACCTCGACCGCGCAATGCGGGCAGTTGATGCGCAGCAGCCGCTGCGCGACGATGCCGTTCAGCGCCGCCGCGAAGCTGTAGGCGTCGACGCCCATGTGCAGGAAGCGCCCGAGCACGTCGAACACGTTGTTCGCATGCACCGTCGTGAAGACCAGGTGGCCGGTCAGCGCCGCCTGCACCGCGATCTGCGCGGTCTCGCCGTCGCGGATCTCGCCGACCATGATCTTGTCCGGGTCGTGGCGCAGGATCGAGCGCAGCCCGCGCGCGAAGGTCAGGCCCTTCTTCTCGTTGACCGGGATCTGCAGCACGCGCGGCAGCCGGTATTCCACCGGGTCCTCGATGGTGACGATCTTGTCGCGGCCGGTGTGGATCTCGGTGATCGCGGCGTACAGCGTGGTGGTCTTGCCGGACCCCGTCGGCCCCGTCACCAGCAGCATGCCGTGCGGCCGCGCCGCGAGGCGGCGGATGCCGGCCATCGTCAGCGCATCGAGCCCCAGGTTGTCCAGCCGCAGCGACTTGGCCTGCTCGGTGAGCGACTGGCGGTCGAGCAGGCGCAGCACCGCATCCTCGCCGAAGATGTTGGGCATCACCGAGACGCGGAAGTCGATCTCGCGGTCGTTGACGCGCACCTTGAAGCGCCCGTCCTGCGGGATGCGGCGCTCGGCGATGTCGAGCTCGGCCATCACCTTGATGCGCGAGATCACCTGCTCGGCCATCTCCTGGCCCTGCACCTGGGTCAGCGGCACCAGCACGCCGTCGATGCGGCACAGCACGTGCAGGCAGCCGGCATCGCATTCGAGGTGGATGTCGCTCGCCTGCAGCTTCAGCGCGTCGTACAGCGTCGAGTTGACGAGCTTGACCACCGGGCTCGCATCGTCGCCGATGCTGGCCAGCGTGATCACCGCCGCCACGTCCTCGTCGCCAGCCGCCCCGGCGCCGCCGTGGAAGCCGTCCATCGCACGCAGCTGGCGCTCCTGTTGCGCCAGGCAGGCCTGCAGGTCGTCGGGGTGGGCGATCGCGACGCGCGGCGCGGCGCCGTTCAGGCCGTGGCGGCGCAGCGCCCAGTCCTCGGCGGCGCCGTCGAACGGGTCGCTCAGCACCAGGTGCAGCACCCGCGCTTCGTCGGTGGCCAGCAGCACGCCGCGCTGCAGGCAGTCGGCGTACGGGATGCGATCGAACTGCGGGCGCATCGCATGCAGCTCGCGCATGCCGAGCACCGGATAGCCGAAGCGCTCGCCCAGCGCCGCCATCAGCAGCTCGGGCGGCCAGCCGGCCAGCTGCTGCAGCGCCTGCACCAGCGAGCGCTCCTCGCGCGCGGCCAGCGCGCGCGCGGCGTCGACCAGCGCGGGTGTGACCTCGGGCACCAGCGGCGGCTGCGGGCCGGTCATTGCAGGCTCCCGGCCAGTTCGAAGATCGGCATGTACATCAGCACGACGACGGTGCCGATCACGATGCCGATCACGCTCATCAGGATCGGCTCCAGCAGGCGCGAGGCCCAGTCGACCCAGCGCGCGAAGTCCTCGTCCTGGAAGCGCGCGGTGCGCTCCAGCATCTCGGCCAGCTGGCCCGACCGTTCACCGACCTTGATCAGCGATTCGGCCACCGGGCTCGCGAGGCTCGCCGCCAGCAGCGCCACCGACAGGCTCTGCCCCTGTTCGACCGCCAGCCGCGCCTGCGCCAGCCGCGCTTGCTGGCGCGCGCCGAGCAGGCCGTCGACCATGCCCATCGCACGCGACAGCGAGATGCCCGACGCCAGCAGCAGCCCGACCGCGCGGTAGAAGCGCGCCAGGCGGAACTCTTCGGCCTTGCCGGCGAACCACGGCAGCCGCAGCACCTGCTCCAGCAGCCAGGCCCGGCCGCGCGCACGGCTCACGCCCCAGCCGAGCAGCGCGCCGGCCCCCACGAAGGCGCCCGCCGCGAGCTGCCAGTGCGTGTGGATGACCTGGCCGAAGCCGAGCAGCACGCCCGACATCCACGGCAGCGGCCGGCCGGAGGATTCGTACACCGCGCTGAACCTGGGCACCACGTAGCCGAGCAGGAACAGCGTGACGAAGCCGCCCACCACCAGCAGCATCACCGGGTAGATGGCGGCCGAGATGAGTTTCTTGCGGATGGTGTCGAACTGCAGCTGGTAGGCGATGAAGCGCGACAGCGCGCGCGGCAGGTCGCCGGTGCGTTCGGCGGCGCGCACCGTGGCCACGTAGACCTCGGGGAAGTGGCGCGGCGTGCGCGCCAGCACGTCGGAGAAGTTCTTGCCTTCGCGCAGGCCCTGCAGCATCGCGGCCAGCACCGCGCGCACCGGCGGCTGGCGTTCCTTGGCGTGCAGCGTCTCCAGCGCCTCGTTCAGGTTCAGCCCGGCGTCCAGCAGCGCGAGCAGTTCCTGGCTGAACAGCAGCAGCGGGAAGTGCGCCCCGGCGGCCGAGGCCGACGCGGCCGCCGTGTCGAGCCCGGTCTCGATCGCCAGCACC
>NZ_JBFUGN010000771.1:0-3007 GCF_056402895.1 Rhizobacter sp. P3_B12
CCGATGAAGCGATGGTTGGGTGYGGCGCTGGACTACCTTCCGCGCTGGCTGGAACACCAGATGCGTGTCAGCGAGCAACCCGGCTGCGCGATCGCGGTGGCGCACGACGGCAAGCTGGTGTTCGAACACGCCTTCGGGTACGCGAACCTCGCGCAGGGCACGGCGCTCACGCCGCAGCACCGCTTTCGCGTGGCCTCGCACTCGAAGACCTTCACCACGGTCGCGATCATGAAGCTGCGCGAGGCCGGGCGCCTGCAGCTCGACGACCGCATCGGCCGGCACGTGGACGGCCTGCACCGCGACGTGGCGGCTGCCACGCTGGCGCAACTGTTGTCGCACACCGCGGGCCTGGTGCGCGACGGCAGCGACGCCGGTCAATGGCAGGACAGGCGCCCCTTCCTCGACGAGGCCGCGCTGCGCGCCGACCTGGCCGACGGGCTGGTGATCGATGCCAGCACCCGGCTGAAGTATTCGAACCACGGCTACGGGCTGCTGGGCCTGGCGATCGAAGCCGTCACCGGCGAGCCTTATGTCGACTGGATGCGGCGCGAGGTCATCGCACCGGCAGGCCTTGCGGCCACCTCGCCCGATGCGCCGATCGACGACGCCCAGCCCTTCGCCAACGGCCACAGCGCGAAGTGGCCGCTGGGCCGGCGCGTGGTGATCGCCGGCGACAACCCGACGAACGCGCTGGCCTCGGCCACCGGCTTCGTCAGCACCGCGGACGACCTGGCGCGCTTCTTCGGCAGCCTGTCGCCGCAGGCGAAGCGCAGCCCGATCGGCAAGGCGAGCCGCCGCCTGATGTGGCACCGGCAATGGCCCGACCCGCATTCCAGCCTCAACCGCAGCTACGGCCTGGGCACGATGTGCGGCTCGGTGGCGGATTGGGAATGGTTCGGCCACACCGGCGGCTTCCAGGGCACGCTGACGCGCACCGCCTGCGTGCCGGCGCAAGGCCTCACGGTCACGGTGCTGACCAACGCGGCCGACGGCATGTCGAACGTGTGGGTCGATGGCGCGCTGCAGGTGCTGCGCGCCCATGCGGTGCACGGCGCGCCGTCGAAGCGAGCGGCGGCGTGGTCGGGGCGCTGGTGGACGCTGTGGGGTGCGAGCGACCTGCTGCCGATGGACGGCAAGGTGCTGATCGCGAACCCGGCCCTCGCCAATCCGATGCTGGACGCCACCGAGTTCGTGCCCGACAGCCGCGAGCGCGGCCGCATCACGCTGRCCGGAGCCTTCGGCAACCATGGCGAGACGGTGCGCCTGCGGCATGACGCCCGCGGCAAGGCCAGCGAGTTCTGGCTGGGCGGGACGAAGATGCTGCCGGAGCGGCGGGTCGCGAAGGAGTTGTCGGCCCGGGAAGGCGGGTCTCCCGACAGCGCAATGGAAGATGTCGATGCCTGAAGCCTGCCGCGAAACCTACCGCGGCCATGATCTCGACTTCACGCCGCGCCCCTCCGCCGGTGGCGGTTTCGCCGCGCGGCTGCAGGTGGTCCACAGCTTCGGTGCGCACCGCGACCAGTTCAGCGTCGACGTGGGCTCGATGGTGTTCGCAGAAGCAGAACAGGCCGCCCTGCACGCGAGGCAGGCCGGCCTGAAGTGGGTGGATGACAGGGTCGGCGCGCGACCCTGRGGCAACTGTCAGGTCGCCGGCGGACGCACCGCCTGGCGGGCCAGCAGCTTCCACGCCCCGCCCTGGCGCTGCCACACCTGCAGCACGTGCAGCTTGACGTTGCCGGCCACGCCGCGGTCGTTGGTCTTGGCCACCAGCGTGTGGCGGATGATCGTGACGTCCTGCGCCACCTTGACCGTCTGGTCGCTGATGTCGATGCTCACGAAGTCGGAGTTGCCGGCCACCAGGTCGCCAATGAAGCTCGCCTTGGTGTCGATCCTGCCGCCCGAGTGGCCGTAGCTCAGCTCATCGGCCACCAGCGAGCTCAGCACCGCCTGGTCGGGGTCGACCATCGCGACGCGCAGCTTCTCGGCCGCGGCCACGGCTGAATCGTTCGCGCCACCGCTGCTGGCGGGCATCACCGAACAGGCGCACAGCGCCAGGCTGCCGGCCAGCACGCCAAGCATGGTCTTGATCTTCATCATCGTCGTCTCCTTCAGGGGGTCATGAGGCCGGATCGGATGTCGTACGTCATCGTACAACTATGAAACGGGCCGCATTATGAGGAGAGCGATGTGCCCGCTGCCATGCGGGTTAGCCCTGGGTATCGGGGATCGCGATGGCGCCTGCGCGGACTCCGGTGAGGGAACTTGTATGACGAGTCAGGTCATTGCGGGCCGCCCGCCGGACTGAACACCGTGCGCAGCGCCGCCTTCAACTCCTCCCCCAGCTCCGGCTTCTGCGCGAACGGATCGGTCGGGTTGCGCGGCGTCATGATGTCTTCGAGCCGCGTCTGCACGCTGGCCAGGCTCTTCGGGTGGCTGAAGATGTAGAAGCGGTCGTGGGTGATCGCATCGAACACCATCTGCGCCACGTCGGCGGCGCTGAGCTTGCCGCTGGTCACCGCCTTGTTGCTCATCGCCTGCGCGATCAGCTGGCTCTTGGTGGGCTTCACGGCCCCGTCGCGCAGGTCGGCCGGCCGGTTGCGGTGGCTCTGGTGGATGCCGGTGGGCACGAAGAACGGGCACAGCACCGAGGCGCTCACCTGGTCGGTGACGAGGCGCAGGTCCTGGTAGAGCGTCTCGCTGAGCGCGACGACCGCATGCTTGGTCACGTTGTAGACGCCCATGTTGGGCGCGCACACCATGCCGGCCATCGACGCGGTGTTGACGATGTGGCCCCGCCACGCCGGATCCTTGCGGGCGGCCTCGAGCATCATCGGCGTGAAGACCCGCACGCCGTGCGCCACGCCCATCAGGTTGACGCCGACGACCCACTCCCAGTCCTTCAGCGAGTGTTCCCAGATCAGGCCGCCGGCCCCGACGCCGGCGTTGTTGAAGACGAAGGTCGGTGCGCCGAAGCGCTCGAAGGTGGCCGCGCCCAGGGATTCGACCT
>NZ_JBFUGN010000772.1:0-3005 GCF_056402895.1 Rhizobacter sp. P3_B12
CCAGCACACGCCGCGGCTCGGCTTCGCGGTCACCTGGCTGGCCGCGCACGAAGAGGCGCTGGTCGACGACAACCTGCTGTCGGTGGGCCGGCGCAGCGCGGCCGAGCGCGTCGCGACRCTGCTGGTGCACCTGTTCCGGCGCGCTGCGGCGCTGCTGCCCGATGCGGGCGCCAACGGCGTGCCGTTCCCGCTGACGCAGCAGCACATCGCCGACGCGCTCGGGCTGTCGCTGGTGCACACCAACAAGACCTTGCGCAAGCTGGAGCAGCGCGGGCTGCACCGCATCGAGAATGGGCAGCTGTTCCTGACCAACGTGCAGGCGCTGGAGCGCATCGCCGACCTGTACGGCGATGGCAAGCTGCCGCCTCGTCCCTTGATCTGAATCACTGATCTGAAAGACCGCATCGAATGACGATCCGCTCCCCCATCGCGATCACGCAAGGCGACGCCTGCGGCATCGGCCCGGAAATCATCGCGAAGCTGTTCCGCGGCCCGCAGGCGGCCGGCTGCTTCGTGATCGGCGACGTGGCGGTGCAGCGCCGCGCCGTCGCCTGGACGGGCGGGGGCCTGGCGGTGGCCGCGATCGAGCGCGCAGCCGATGTATTCGACGTGCCGCCCGACTGCATCCCGGTGCTGGCACCACCGGGCCTGCCGGCCGACCTGATGGCGGCACCGACCGGGCAGGTGGATGCGCGGGCCGGTGCGGCCGCGGCACGCTGCATCGAGCACGCGGTGCGGCTGGCGCGCGGCGCCGAGATCTCCGCGATCGTCACCGCGCCGATCCACAAGGAAGCGCTGTCGGCCGCCGGCGTCGCGTTCCCGGGCCACACCGAGATGCTGCRGGCGCTGTCGGTCGATGCCGGTGAACCGCCACCGGTGCGCATGATGCTGGCCAACGAAGAGCTGCGCACCGTGCTCGTGACGATCCACCTGTCGCTGCGCCGCGCGATCGACGCGGTGACCTTCGACGCGGTGCTGCAGACKCTGCGCATCTCGCGCCAGGCGGCCGCGCGCTGGGGCATGCCGGCGCCGCGCATCGCCGTGGCGGGGCTGAACCCGCATGCCGGGGAGGGCGGCCTGTTCGGCGACGAGGAGATCCGCATCATCCGCCCGGCCATCGAGGCTGCGCGTTCCGAGGGCATCGACGCGAGCGGCCCGTACGCGCCCGACACGGTGTTCATGCGCGCGCGCCGCGGCGAATTCGACCTGGTCGTCGCGATGACGCACGACCACGGGCTGATCCCGGTGAAGTACCTCGGTGTGGAGCAGGGCGTCAACGTGACGCTGGGCCTGCCGTTCGTGCGCACCAGCCCCGATCACGGCACCGCGTTCGACATCGCCGGCAGCGGGCGGGCCGATGCGTCGAGCCTGCTGGCGGCCTTGCAGATGGCGCGTCGCCTGTAGCCCGGATGCCAATCCGGGATGTGTCCGACAACCCCCGGATTGCCATCCGGGCTACCTCAATGGCGCGTGGTCGGCTGCGCCGATGAAGAAGCCGACAGCGCCGCCAGCTGCTTGCGCGCCCGCGCGGTGGCGCGCTCCATCAGGTAGGCCTGCTCGAACGCCTTGAAGCGCCCGGTCTCGCACATGCGCGCGAGCATCCGCGAGGTCAGCGACACCGTCTCGTGGTGGCGCTTGCCGCGCGTGAACACGAAGAACGCGCGCCCCGGGCTCACGTAGCTCAGCCGCACCTTCTGCCACTGGTCGTTCAGGTGCATCTGGTACGCGAAGCCGAGCTTCACGTGGTCCATCAGCTGCACGCCGTGCGACGGCTCGGCCGGCTCGTTCGGCGACAGGTCGAGGTCGATGTCGACGCCGCCCACGTGCAGCGGGCCCGGCATCGTGTCGCCGCCGCCCGCGCCGGGCTCGGTGTCCGGCCCGCTGTCGGAGGTCAGGTCGATGTCGACGGTGCCCGACCAGTCGACCGCGCTCTCCTGCACGAGGCCGATGCGCTTGGCTTCGTCGGGCGAGAAGTGCGGCTCGATCGGCGCGGCGCCCATGCTGGACATCGGCACATCGCGCAGCAGGCCGTCGGGTTCCGGCAGCGGCGTGTTGAACACGCCCTCGAGCTGCTTGGCCAGCAGGTTGTATTCGAGCTCCGACAGCGGCTGGCCCTTCAGCGAATCGGCATGCGCCGGCAGCAGCTTGCTGAAGAACTCCTTCTGCGCCGCATCGGGCCAGCCGATCAGCGCCATGCCCTCGTTCAGGTCCTTCATCAGCGGCGGCAGCTGCATCAGGAACTTCTTGCGCATGGCCGGCGAGCCCTTGGGCTGCACGCTCATCACCAGGTCGCGGCCGGCGCGCTTGAGGCGCTGCACCAGCTCGGAATTGACGCCGTGCGACTTCGTGCCCTGGGCGAGTGCCTGGCTCCACACCTGCGACAGGAAGTTGCGCAGGTAGTCGGGCAGCGACAGCGGGTTCAGCGCGGCCTGCAGCTGCAGCATGTAGCGCTGCTGCACGCGCAGGTCGGATTCCTTCGCATCGACCAGCGACACCGCCGACGCGTTCGCCTGCACCTCGTCCTTGGCCTGCTGCGCGATGAAGGTCTCGAGCGCGCCGAGCTTGGAGGCGTACAGGTCGATCTGGTCGAAGTCGCCCTGCACGATCTCCTGCACGAGGTCGCGCACCCGCGTCATGAACTGCTTGCCGGCGCCCTCGTCGAGGTCGTCGAACGCGACGGCGAGCGACGCGATGCGGTTCACGAAGCGGCGCACCGGATGCTTGCGCGACGAGAAGAAGCTCGGGTCGGCCAGCGCGACGCGCAGCACCGGCAACTGCAGGCGGGCGATCTGGCGTGCCATCTGCGGCGGCACGCGCGGGTCGGACAGGATCTGGTCGAACAGGCTGCCGACCACGTCGATCACCATGTGGTCGAGCGAGCCGGTCGAGGCCTGGCGCAGCTCGTCGCGGTGCTGGCGGATCACGTTGACCGCCATCAGGCCCGACAGCCCCTCGTTGAGGCCGCCGCTGCCGGTGACGGCGCCGCTCAGGCTGCCGAGCGCGCT
>NZ_JBFUGN010000773.1:0-3003 GCF_056402895.1 Rhizobacter sp. P3_B12
GGCATCACCGCGGAACTGCTGACGAAGGCCGGCCTGCAGGTCGTGATCGTCGAGGAGGGCCCGCTGAAGAGCAGCAGCGACTTCCGCCAGCGCGAGAGCGACGCCTACCCGAGCCTCTACCAGGAGAGCGCGGCGCGCAAGACGGCCGACAAGGCGATCAACATCCTGCAGGGCCGCTGCGTCGGCGGCTCGACCACCGTGAACTGGACCAGCTCGTTCCGCACGCCGGCTGACACGCTCGAGCACTGGCGCACGCAGTACGGCCTCGCGGAGATGACAGCGCCCGCGATGGCGCCGTGGTTCGAACAGGCCGAGCGCCGGCTCGGCATCGGCCCGTGGCTCACGGAGCCGAACCGGAACAACGAGCTGCTGCGCACCGGCGCAGCGCGGCTCGGCATCCCGGCCTCGTCGATCCAGCGCAACGTGAAGGGCTGCTGGAACCTCGGCTCCTGCGGCATGGGTTGCCCGACGAACGCGAAGCAGTCGATGCTGGTGACGACCTTGCCGGCAGCCCTCGACAAGGGCGCCACGCTGCTGGTCCAGATGCGCGCCGAGCGGCTCGAATGGCGCGACGGGCGCGTCGAGGCGCTGCACTGTGTGCCGGTCGCGGACAACAGCGCGCCGACCGGCGCCAACGGCGTGCGCGTCACCGCGAAGCACTATGTCGTCGCCGGCGGCGCGATCAACTCGCCGGCGCTGCTGCTGCGCTCCGGCGTACCAGACCCGCACGGTCTCGTCGGCAAGCGCACCTTCCTGCACCCGGTCGTGATCTCGGCGGCGACCTTCGCGGACCCGGTGAACGGCTGGGATGGCGCGCCGCAGACCCTCTACACCGACCACTTCCTGCAGACGCAGCCCCTGACCGGCGCCATCGGCTACAAGCTCGAGGCGCCGCCGCTGCACCCTGTCGTCGTCTCGTCCACGCTGGCTGGCCATGGTCGTGCGCAAGCGGAGATGCTGGCCGAGTTCCCGCGCACGCACAGCTTGCTGGCGCTGATGCGCGACGGCTTCCATGAACAGTCCCCCGGCGGCTCGGTCGGCTTGCGCGGCGACGGCACGCCGCTGCTCGATTACCCGTTGAACGATTTCGTGATGGACGGCGCGCGCCGTGCGTTCCTCAGCATGGCCGAGATCCAGTTCGCCGCCGGCGCACGCAGCGTCGTGCCGGTGCACGAGATGGCAGCGCCGACCACGTCGTGGGCCGATGCCCGCCGGCAGATCGAGGCCTTGCCGATGAAGCCGCTGCTGACGCGCGTCGTCAGCGCGCACGTGATGGGCGGCTGCCCGATGGCCGGCAGCGAAGCGCAAGGTGTGGTGCGCCCCGACGGCACGCACTGGCAGCTCGCCAACCTGTCGGTGCACGACGGCTCGCTGTTCCCGACCAGCATCGGCGCGAACCCGCAGCTCTCGGTCTATGGCCTCGCAGCGATGCTCGCAACGCGTCTCGCCAAACGCCTGACCGGAACCGACGTCCAGCTGGCCTGAAGCCTCACGCTGATAGCATCGCCCGAATGCTCGCGCGCCTGCAACGCTTCATCACGCTCGGACTGCTGCTGGCCGCGCTGCTGTGGGCCGCGTGGTTCATCCACATCGATCGCCCGGGCTGGGCGGGCGCCGGCGTTGCGCTGATCCTGTTCGGCTACGCGCTCTTCCTCGGCCTCGAGTTCCTGTTCCTGTACTTCGTGCACGGTGACGACCCCAGCCCGCGCGCGACGGCGCCGCAACTGCTGCATGCCTGGATCGGCGAGGTGCTGACGGCGCCGCAGGTGTTCTGCTGGCGGCAGCCGTTCCGCTCGAACCGCGTGCCCGACCACGTGCCCGACAAGTCGCAACACCGCGGTGTCGTGCTGGTCCACGGCTTCGTCTGCAACCGGGGGTTCTGGAACCCGTGGATGGAGCGGCTCCTGCAACGCGGCACGCCGTTCATCGCGGTCAACCTCGAACCGGTGTTCGGCTCGATCAATCACTACGCCGACATCATCGAGCAGGCCGTCGCGCGGCTCGAGGCCGCCACCGGCCAGGCGCCGGTGCTGGTCGGCCACAGCATGGGTGGGCTCGCGATCCGCGCGTGGGCCGCGGCGCACGGCGGCGAGGCGCGTGCGCACCGCATCATCACGATCGGCAGCCCGCACCGCGGCACCTGGCTCGGGCGCTTCTCGACGACGGCCAACGGGCACGAGATGCGCCTCGCCAGCCCCTGGCAGGTAGCACTGGGCGCGCGCGAATCGGCGACGCTGTCGCAGCGCTTCATCTGCTTCTACAGCCACTGCGACAACATCGTGTTCCCGGCCAGCACCGCGACGCTGCCGGGCGCCGACAACCGCCACGTGCCGGGCGTCGCGCACGTCGACCTGGTCAACCAGCCGGTGGTGTTCGAGGCCTTGCGGGCTGCGTTGTGATCAGGGCGCGAGTACGCGGTCGCCGGGCAATGTCGCCTCGGCCGCCACCTCGTCGCGCTGCGCCACCGCCTCGTAGATCGGCGTGAAGTCCGGCGCCGTCGCGCGGAACAGCTGCTCGAACGAATCGATCACGAAGTACGTCGCCTGGTAGGTGTCGATCTTGTAGCGCGTGCGCATGATGCGCTCCAGGTCGAAGCCCAGGCGCTGCGGCTGCGGGCTGGTCACGCTGTGCCGCAGCTCCCCCGCCGACGACAGGATGCCGGCGCCATACGCGCGCAGGCCGGCCGGCGTCGCGATCAGGCCGAACTCCACCGTGTACCAATAGAGCCGCGCGAGGTACTCGCACGACTGCAGCCGGCTCGCCTTCAGGCCGCCTGCCCCGTACGCCTGCATGTAGTCGGCGAACATCGGATTGAACAGCAGCGGCACATGGCCGAACAGGTCGTGGAACACATCCGGCTCGACGACGTAGTCGAACTCTTCCGGCTTGCGGATCCAGCCGGTCACCGGAAAGCGGCGCGCCGCCAGCAGCGCGAAGAACGCCTCCTCGGGGATCAGGCCCGGCACCGCGACCACCTCCCAGCCGGTCGCGCGGCGCAGCCGC
>NZ_JBFUGN010000774.1:0-2998 GCF_056402895.1 Rhizobacter sp. P3_B12
GAACACCGCCACACTGCCCAGCCAGATCAGCAGCTCGATCATGCGGGTTCTCCTTGCGAGCGGGCCTCCTGCGCGGGCAGGGGCGCCCGGCGCAGGTGGCGCTGCCCCGAGTTCGCCTTGCGGCCCGGCGCATCGAAGCCGCCCAGCCGGGCGCGGTACTCGGCCGGCGTGCAGCCGACCTGGCGCACGAAGGCGCGGCGCATGCGCTCGTCGTCGACGAAACCGCTCTGCGCCGCGATCGCCTTGATCGACACCGGCGAGGCCTCCAGCAGGTGGCAGGCGCGCTCGACGCGCAGTTGCTCCACCACCTTGGCCGGCGTCTGCCCGGTGCTGCGCACGAAGAAGCGCGCGAAGTTGCGCGGGCTCATGCCGGCGCGCCCGGCCATGTCGGTCACGGTGGTGGGCTGGCTCAGCCGCGTCGCGACCCAGCCGAGCAGGTCGGTCAGCATGCTGTCGGCACCACGCTGCGCGAGGCGCTCCTGCAGGTTCAGCAAGGTGCTGCGCTGCGCCTGGCTCCCCGAGCGCGCCATGAACACCACCAGCTCGCGCGCCACGTCCAGGCCGATCTGCGGGCCCAGGTCGGCCCGCACCAGCGCGAGCGCCATGTCGATGCCGGCCGTCATGCCGGCGGCCGTCCACACCTTGCCCGCTTGCACGTAGATCGGGTCGTCGTCCAGCTGCACGCGCGGATAGCGCGTTCTGAAATCGTCGCCATGACCGGCCAGCGTGACCGCGCGCTTGCCATTCAACAGGCCCGCGGCGGCCAGCAGGAACGAGCCGGTGCCGATCGAGCCGACGCGTCCCGCCTTCGGTGCGACYTGGCCGATCCAGTCGATCAGCACCGCATCGCGCAGCACGGGCCCGATCTCCGGGCCGCCGCACACCAGCAGCGTGTCGATGCCGGCCGGCGTGAGCGTCTCCAGCGGCGCCGTCTGCAGCGCCAGCCCCGACGAGCTGCCGACCAGGCCGCCGCGCCGCGRGACGCTGGTCACGCGGTAGGCCGGTGGCCGCTCGGCGCGTGCCAGCACGGCATTGGCGACGGTGAAGACTTCGGCCGGACCGGCCACGCTGACGATGCTCGATCCGTCCGGCACGAGCATGGCGATGCTTCGCACATCCGAGATGGCTTCCATTTTTTTGTACCCCCTGTCCCAACTTTGTTGCTGTTCGTAACTGGGTTCTATCTTCTCCGGCTCGTGTGGAATCTGAGTGTGCAATTTTTTGCACATCGACCTCCCTTGGCGCGAATGGAGGTCGTATTGGCCTGAACCGATGGATGGGTTCTCCCGCGGGTTGTCAAGTCATCGTCAATCGCACGGCTTCGGGCGCGTCTTCCCGGGTGTTGATCTCGACCAGCAGGCCGCCCGGCGCGACGCAGAAGAAGCGGGTGCCGCGCGGGCTCTTGACCAGGTCGACCTGCATTTCAATGCCGTCGGCCTTGAAGCGCGTGTACAGCGTGCGCACGTCCTCGGCGGTCGGCAGCTCGAAGCCGATGTGGAAGTTGCGCGGCCAGTCGACCTCGAAGCCCTGCGCCTGCTCGAGCACGATGTCGAAGCCCGGCCGCTTCAGGATGTTGTGGCCGGGGTAGGCGGTGCTGGTGCAGCCGAGCCGCTGCTCGAAGAAGCGCGTCGACGCGGCGAGGTCGTTCGAAGGGAAGCTCAGGTGGTTGAGCTTCATCGCGGTGGTGATGTCGTTCATGGGGCGATGCCTCGTGGTGAGAAAGGAAGGCATCGTAGGAAGCGGGCGCCATTCGCTCTACTCGCATCGGCGCCCGGGCCGCGGCCCCTGGCCGCGCGGGGGGCTCAGCGGAGGCCCGCGATGCCCGACTCGCTTTCGGGGCCGTCGGCGGCCAGCCGCAGGTAGCCGAAGACGGCCGCCTCGACGCGCCGCCGCAGCCCGGCCTCGTCGGTCTCGCCGCGCTCGCCGGCGCCGTCGACGATGCCGCGCACGATGGCGCCGACATCGGACACCGCCAGTTCGTGGTCGCGCTGGCGCGGCAGGTCGGCGCGGCCCAGCAGCTCGGAGACGACCGCGCGGAACGCCCCCTTGCTCACCGCGGCGCGCAGCTCCGGGCGGCTCTCCTCCACGTCGAGCAGGCGTGCCAGTTCGGGCCGGCGCAGCTGTTGTGCCACGGCGGCGGCGATCAGCACGCGCAGGGCCGCGGTGCTATCGGCCTGCTGCAGCGCGGCGTGGGCCTCGGCGTGGAAGCGTTCGCCCTCACGCTGCATCAGCCCGAGCGTCAGCGCCTCCTTCGACGGAAAGTATTGGTACAGCGAGCCGATGCCGACGCCCGCGCGCTCGGCCACCGCATTCGTGTTGAAGCCGGCGATGCCGCGCGCTTCGAGCACCTGCGCCGCGGCCTCGAGCAGCGCCTCGACGGTGCGCTGCGAACGGGCCTGCCGGGGCGCCTTGCGGGGGGTCAGGGACGGGGTGCGGGGCATGGGGGTGGATTCTCGCGCGCCGTAGGCTATGCTGCGCCGAGCCCAGCCTACAAGGATGACCATGACCCGCCTGACCACCGTTCGCGCAGCCTGCCTGTCTGCGCTGTCGCTCCTGGCCCTGGCCACCACGCTGCCCGGCCATGCCGAGAGCTTCGCGTCCTCGGCATCGAGCGCCGGCTCGGCCTCGTCGGGCAGCGTCTCCGATTCGATCAAGGGATCGAGCAACAGCTCCAAGCGCGACAAGGAAGTGGCCGAAGGGCAGTACCGCGTGATCGACGTGGCCGAGGTGGCGGAAGCCGCCGGCCGCCCCGCGATGCTGCAGCTGACGCTGCGCGCCACCGAGGCCGGGGCCGAGCGCGAGTTCATCCTCGAGCTGCCGCGCCAGGCGCTGGCCGCGCGCCCGCTGGGCACCGGCGACCTGGTGCAGGCGAACCAGCGGCCGTACGGCTTCGAGTTCGCGCGCGTCGACACCCGCGAGGCCTTCTTCCTCGTGCTGACCGACGACTGGCGGCGTGATCTCGATTCGCGCGTCGTCACGCTGTGATGCGGCGGTGAGG
>NZ_JBFUGN010000775.1:0-2997 GCF_056402895.1 Rhizobacter sp. P3_B12
GGCGGCAGCTCGCCGGCATCGGGGCCGAGGGCATCGGCGGCCTGGTCGAGGCGGGCGTCGAGGTCGTCGAGCTCGGCCGCCTGCACCAGGCCGAGGTGGCGTTCGGGCAGCGCGATCTGCTCGTCGCGCGGCAACGCGCCCCACCAGCGCATCGAGGCAGGCAGGCTCTCGCGCAGCAGCGCGGCGTGGCTGTCGCCGGCGACGCGGTTGGCGAGCACGCCGGCCAGCGCGAGGCCGTCGCGGTAGCTCGCGAGGCCGAGCGCGATCGCGCCGAAGGTCTGCGCCATCGCGCTGCCGTCGATCACCGTGAGCACCGGCAGCCCGAAGCGCAGCGCGAGGTCGGCGCTGGACGGCGTGCCGTCGTGCAGCCCCATCACGCCTTCGACGAGGATCAGGTCGGCGTGTTGTGCGGCCTCGTGCAGCAGCGCGCGGCAGTGCGCCTCGCCGCCCATCCACAGGTCGAGCTGGTGGACGGGCGCGCCGCTGGCGCGGGCGAGGATCATCGGGTCGAGGAAATCGGGCCCGGCCTTGAAGACCCGCACGCGGCGACCGCGGCGGGCGTGCAGGCGCGCGAGCGCGGCGGTGACGCTGGTCTTGCCCTGGCCCGAAGCGGGCGCGGACACCAGCAGGGCAGGGCAGCGCACGGGGCGCAGCTCGGGGACTTGCATCGAAGGACAACTCGCAACAGACCGGCCGTCGCCCTGCTTCCCCGCAGGGTTTCGTGAACAGGCATGCGCTGCGTTGCCGCGGGCGCGCACCCACTGGGTTGGCCGGTCTCCGGGCTGGCGGACGTCTTCCGTGCACCCTTCCCATCGGCCGGGGCCGACAGTGGGTCGATTCGCACGGGAGCGCTCTCCGGGGGAGGGCGTCCGCTTACCGTTGCGGGGGCAGCTCAGGTTGGATCCGCCCCGGCAGGGCTCGTCTTCCTGATTCCCGTTTCACTGCCGCGACCGGACGGCCGCGGCGAGCACCAACGTGGGCGGCATGATAGCTGCGCGCGTCCTGCGACCAAAGAAATCGGTTTTGTATGACCATCGAACGGGGCATGCGTGGAAAATCGGGTTCTCTGGATGCGTGATGGACGCTTCGAATCGCCCGTTGATGGCGGTCCCACCTGGAAGACTCATGCTGATCAAGTCGATTCAACTCAAGCAATTCCTGAGCTTTGGCGAGGCGTCAGAGCCCATCCCGCTGCAAGCGTTGAACGTGGTGATCGGGCCGAACGGGTCCGGCAAGTCCAACCTGCTGGAGTTCGTCGAGCTTCTCAAAGGCGCGCCCAAGGACCTCACGACGCTGATTCGAGATGGCGGCGGCGTGCGGGACTGGCTCTGGAAGGGGCAGAACGTGTCGCCTGTTGCGTATCTGGAAGCCGTCGTCTGCAATCCGAAGGGGCCTCAGGCGCTGCGGTACACGCTGGCATTCACCGAAGTCGGGCAGCGGTTCCAGGTTGTCGATGAGCGCATCGAATTCGAGACGGCTTTGCCGGGCAAGCCGCAACCCTACTTTCACTACCGATTCCAGAATGGTCACGGCGTACTGAACGTGAAGGGCACGCAGCGCCGCCTGGAGCACGAGGACATCGACCCATCTCAGTCCATCCTCGCCCAGCGTCGCGACCCGGATCAGTACCCGGAGATCACATACCTGGGGCAAGTGCTCGGCAAGATCCGCCTGTATCGAGAGTGGAGCTTCGGGCGTTGCACCGCGCCCCGCATGCCCCAGAAGGCCGATCTGCCGACCGATGCGCTGGAGGCAGATTGCAGCAATCTGGGCCTGGTGCTGAATCGGCTGCGCCGTGATCCTGCTGTCAAGGCGAAGCTGCTCAAGTCGCTGCAGGTGCTCTATGAAGGCATCGATGACTACGATGTGCAGATCGAAGGCGGTACCGTCCAGGTCTTCTTGCATGAAGGAGCGAAGACGATTCCGGCCACGCGGCTGTCGGACGGTACCTTGCGTTACCTGTGCCTCCTGGCCATCCTTTGTCATCCAGATCCACCGCCCTTGATCTGCATCGAAGAGCCGGAGCTGGGTCTGCACCCCGATGTCTTGCCTCGATTGGGCGAACTCTTGAAAGAAGCCTCGCAACGCTGTCAGTTGATCGTGACGACGCATTCCGATGTGCTCGTCGATTCGATGACCGACACGCCGGACGTGGTGCTGATTGCGGAGAAAGGGCCCGACGGAACCCGGTTGCGGCGTCTTGAGGCCGACAAGCTCAAGCCATGGCTGGAGAAGTACCGGCTTGGAGCCTTGTGGACCCGCGGTGACATCGGAGGTACGCGGTGGTGAAGCTCTTCGTCGAAGGCGGTGGCGATGGAAAGTCGCTGCGGACGGAGTGCCGACAGGCCATTGCCGAGTTTTTGCGCAAGGCGGGACTGGCGGGGCACATGCCGCGCACGGTTGCGTCCGGAAGCAGGCAGCAGGCGTACGAGGATTTCTGCACGGCGGTCCTGGGTGGCGAACCGGCGATGCTGCTGGTCGACAGCGAAGGTCCCGTGGCGCCGCGGAACCAAGAGGGCGAGCCGTCTGATTGGCGACCCTGGGCGCACTTGGCTCAGAGAACCGGCGATGGTTGGGTAGCGCCTGCCGGCGCGACGGAAAGCCAGTGCCATCTGATGGTCGAGTGCATGGAGAACTGGTTTCTCGCGGACCGTGAAGCGCTCCAGGCATTCTTCGGCGCGGGCTTCCGGCCCGGTTCGTTACCGTCTGCAGAGTTGCCGATCGAAGGCATCGGCAAGGCGCAGGTGTTCAAGGCGCTGAGTTCAGCGACGGGCCAATGCAAGACCAAGTCGGCATATGGCAAGGGCGAGCATTCGTTCAAGTTGCTCGCCAGCATCGGTCCAGAGAAGGTGACGGCCGCTTCGCGTTGGGCAAAGCGCTTCGTTGACGAGACGAAGCGGGTGATGGGCGGGTGAGTCCTGCCGCTCGGCGCTCAGGTATCGCCCTGATTCTTTCGCGGCGAAATTGCCAGCCATAATGCGGCCCATGTCCGCGAAG
>NZ_JBFUGN010000776.1:0-2994 GCF_056402895.1 Rhizobacter sp. P3_B12
CGAAACAGCAGCGCGCGTGGCGACGCGATGGCCGCCTGAGGGCCATCCCCCAGCGCCTGCACGTACACCCGCTCGAAGCTCGACTGCGCGATGTCGGCCGCGTGCTGCGGATCCCGAAGCTCGCGCGTCAACTGCCGCCGCAGGTCTGCACAGTGGGCCACCAGTTCCTGGATCAGCTCGCGCATGCGTTGGAAGAGCGCTCCGCTCAATGAGAATTGTTCGCATTGAGTGTAGCAAGGTTCGTCGCGATCTCGTTCGAGCGCACCGCGGTGATCGACAGCAGCGTGTCGCTCAGGCCGTGGGTGGTCTCGCAGGCGCCCTGCAGGAACACCGCCGGGCGGAACTCGCGCGGCGCGATCACGCGGTAGTCGCGGTCGACCTGCAGGCGCCCGAGCCACGGCGCCAGCTCGCCGAGCAGCGCGTGGTGCTGCTCGCGCGCATAGCCGGTGGCCAGCACCACCGCGTCGTAGCGCTGGCTGCTCTCGCGCGAAGCGTTCACGTCGAGCAGGTTCAGGTGGATGCCGTCGGCCGCGGCGCGCACGCTCTGGATCTCGTGGCGGCGCAGGAAGCGGTGGCGCTCATCACCGCTCACGCGCTGCTCGTAGAACACCGCGAACATCTGCCGGATCAGGTCCTGGTCGGCGCAGGCGTAGTTGGTGTGGCGGAACTCCGCCAGCATCTCGGCGCGCTGCGCCTCGGGCTGCGCATACACCTGGTCGACGAAGCCGGCGTTGAAGATCTCGTTGACGAACGGGCTGTCGTCAGCCGGCCGGATCGCGCGGGCGCGCATCACCAGGTCGACGCGCGGCGCGTTCGGCCGGCCGTGCAGGTCGATGAACAGCTCGGCCGCGCTCTGGCCCGCGCCGACGATCACGATGCGCTGCGCATCGGCGTGGCCCGCCAGGCCGGCCAGGTAGCCGCTGGAGTGCATCACCCGCGGGTCGCCCTTCAGCGCCCGGAAGGCATCGGGGATGTTGGCGGTGCCGCCGATGCTCACCACCAGGTGGCGCGTGAGCCGCTCGTGCCACTGGCCTGCCGCGTCGCGCGAGCGCACGCGCAGCAGCTGCACCTCGCGGCCGTGCACCTGCGGCAGCACTTCGACCACTTCCTCGCCGTAGACGCAGCTGTCGTCGAACTGCGCCGCGGCCCAGCCGAGGTAGTCGTTGAACTCGCGGCGGCTCGGGTAGAAGGTCTTCAGGTTGATGAAATCCTGCAGCCGGCCGCGCTGGTGCAGGTAGTTCACGAAGGTGAAGCGGCTGGTCGGGTTGCGCAGCGTCGCCAGGTCCTTCAGGAACGAGATCTGCATGTGGGCCTGCGACAGCAGCATGTCCGGGTGCCACGCGAAGCCGGGCTGGCGCTCGATGAACAGCGCATCCACCAGCGGGCGGCCGGCGCGGCGCTGCTCGTCGAGCGCGATCGCCAGCGCCAGGTTCGACGGCCCGAAGCCGATGCCGATGAGGTCGTGCACGCGCATGGTCATGTCCTTGACTGCAGGGTGGAAGGGGCGTCGTCCTCGCGCGGCCACCACAGCGTGTCGGCGAAGAAGCGCTCGCGCAGCAGCGAGACCAGCATCGCGCGCTTGTGCGGGAAGTCGAACTCCTTCACCTTGGCGTAGCCGGAGCGATCGAGGTTGCGCAGCTGCTGCCGGTGGTCGGCGCGCGGCTCGCCGACGATGCGCCGCGTGCGCGGGTCGGCGAGGAACAGGTAGTGCGAGATCGACGTGAGCCAGGCCGTCGCGAAGGCCTTGCCGCGGAAGGCGGGCTCTCCGATCAGCACGTGCCAGCCGCGGTCGTGGTCGTCGGCTTCGCTGAATGGCGCGATGCGGTTCTCCTTCGCCCAGTAGGCCTCGAAGTAGCCGAACGGCTCGCCGTCCAGGCACGCGACCATGGCCTGCATGTGCGGGTCGGCGGCGATCGCGTCGAGGTAGCCGCGGTGCTTCGCGAGGTCGCCGTCTTCCTGCCAGACCTGCGCCACGTCGGGGTCGTTCATCCAGCGGTGGAAGCGTGGCAGGTCGCTCTCGATGTCGAGGCTGCGGAACGAGAAGGTCTGGGCTAGCCACGGGATGTGGCGCTGGTACAGCGTGCCCGTTCGCTTGGCCGCGCGCAGCGGGTGGCGGCGCGGGCCGGTCAGCGTGTAGCGCAGCGGGATCGGCGGCGCCACCTGCGGCAGCCACATCGGCGCGTGCTGGAAGAACATCTCGCGGTGTACCCGTTGCCGTCCGTCGGGCGCTGGCAGCGCGAGGCCGTGCTCGACGAGGTTCAGTGCCGATGCGAACGGCGGCACCAACGTGAGCGTCGGCGTGCCGGGCTCGAAGGTGAAGGCCGCCTCGATGATCGCCAGCAGGTGCGCGGGCGACGGCTCGCCGGAGCAGGGGCCGAGCCACTGCAGCGTGGACTCGTCGCGATCATCTGTCCTTTGATCATGCCTCCACTGCCAGCGGCCGATGCGGTCACGCGGTGCGGACGTTGGATGAAGCTCGCTCACCACCAGCCGGTCGCCATCGCGCTGCACCTGCAGCGGCTGGCCGGACGGGTGGCTCACGCAGCGCGGGGCCGCGGGGTCGGGAGGGGGTCGTGTGCTGGGTGTGCCGCTGTTCATGCCTCCATGACGAGCGGTCGGCGGGTTTGTTCAGCTGAACACCGCGCCGCGTGCTTCGTCATGTGGCTCATGGAACCGTCAAAACTCGTCTACATCGCGTCGCTGCGCAACGCGGCGGCCGACCGGGCCGGGCAGCCCATCCCGTTCAAGGCAGAGACGCGCTACATGAAGTCGCCGCTCGAGTTCCTCGTCGAGACGCTGAACGGCAGCACGCTCGGCGAGGCGTACTCGCTGCAGGCGGTGATCTTCGACGACGACGAGGGCAACCCGCGCGACCGCGAGCAGCTGAAGGACTACGGCTTCTCGCCGCACCCGAGCCGCTGCTGGCCGTTCCCGCCGGCGCTGCAGGTGCAGGGCCGGCCGGTGGTCGAGCTGATCGAGTCGGTGCCGTCGACC
>NZ_JBFUGN010000777.1:0-2989 GCF_056402895.1 Rhizobacter sp. P3_B12
GCCTGACGCAGAACACCGGCTTCACGCAGGGCGAGGACTTCGGCAACACCTTCACGCCGGCCGCCAACGCGATCAGCCTGCGCGGCCTCGGGCCGAACCACACGCTGACGCTGATCAACGGCCGCCGTGTCGCCGACTACCCGACCGCCTACGACGGCGAGGTCAATTTCGTGAACCTCGCCAACATCCCGTCGGCGCTGATCGACCGCATCGAGATCCTCGACGGCGGGGCCTCGGCGATCTACGGCTCCGATGCCATCGCCGGCGTGGTCAACATCATCCTGAAGAAGCAGCTCGACGGCATCCACCTCAACGTGAAGGCCGGCACCACGCAGCAGGGCGGCGGCGAGAACCTGCGCGTGCAGCTCAGCGGCGGCATCGCGAGCGACGCCGTGACCGGCGTCTGGGGCCTGGAGCTCGGCAAGCGCCAGCCGATCTGGAGCCGCCAGCGCGACTTCATGGCCGACACCACGCTGGCCGGCGCCGCGCCGACGGCGATCGCATCGCGCCGCAATGCCGACACCGGCGCCTACGTCGACCCCGGCACCGGCTGCGACGCGCTGGGTGGGCTGTTCGACGGCAGCACCCGGCACTACCAGGCGGGCAGCCGCAACTACTGCGCGAGCGGCCGCGCCCAGCCGACCTACTGGACCACGCAGACCGGCACCGAGACCGCCAACCTCGCGGGCTTGTTCGACGTTGCGCTGACCCCGAAGACCACGCTGTTCGCCGAAGCCTTGCTCGGCGTGGCCAAGACCGAGAACAACACCCGCGGACCGAGCTGGACCTCGCTCGGCGCGAGCAGCAGCTATTTCCGCAACGCCAACACCGGCGATCTCGAGACCTGGACGCGCCGCCTCGCGCCCGAGGAGCTCGGCGGCGTGACCCGCTTCAGCCGCGAATGGCGCGACACCACCGGCAACCTCGCGTTCGGCGCGCGCGGCGACCTGGTCGACGGCTGGAACTACGAGGTGGCCTACAACGCATCGGCCTACCGCAGCAAGACCGTCACGCCGCGGCTGCTGGCCTCGGTCGACAGCTTCTTCCTCGGCCCTCAGCAGGGCACCGATGCCGACGGCACCCCGATCTACGCACCCGATCCGGCGCGGCTGTACACGCCGCTGACAGCCGCCGAGTTCGGCGCGATCAGCGGTGCCAGCAACGGCGACAACCGCTCGTGGAACCACGGCCTGAGCGCCAGCGTGCGCGGCGACCTGCTGCAACTGCCGGCCGGGCCGCTGCAGCTCGCCGCGGTGGCCGAGCTCGGCTCGCAGGGCTTCAGCAACCGCTCGGACCCGCGGCTGGGGCAGGGCGTGTTCTACAACACCAAGGAGGTGGCCGAAGTGAAGGGCACGCGGCAGCGCCAGGCGCTGGGCGCCGAGCTGAACGCGCCGCTGTCGCGCGAGGTGACGGCCACGCTCGCCGGCCGCTACGACGACTACGCGTTCGCCGGCCGGCATGACGACAAGCTGACCTGGCAGGCCGGTCTGGAGTTCCGGCCGAGCCGCGAGCTGCTGCTGCGCGCGAACCACGCGACCAGCTTCCGCGCGCCGGACATGAGCTACATCTACACCGCCGAGAGCCGCGGCTACTACTCGTCGTCGACCGACTACCTGCGTTGCGCGCAGGCCGGCCAGCCGGTGGCGACCTGCGAGTTCGCCAACGTGTCGCCCGGTTTCAACTACGTCAGCAACGGCAGCGCCGACCTGAAATCCGAGAACGGCCGCAGCTGGGGGCTGGGCGCGTTCTGGTCGCCGAGTGCGCAGTTCGAGGCCTCGATCGACTTCTGGAAGATCGAGATCGACAACCTGGTCACGACGCTCGACGCCGACAAGCTGCTGCGCGACGAGGCCGATTGCCGCAGCGGCGCGCGGGACCCGGCCAGCCCGAGCTGCCTCGACACGTTCTCACGCGTGCGCCGCAACCCGGCGAATGCGGTGGTGCGGCCGGGCGAGGTCTACGAGATCGCGGTCAACCCGATCAACGCCGCGCAGGAGAGCACGCGCGGCTTCGACCTCGGCGTGCGATACCGCTGGGCCACCGAGGGCTGGGGCCGCTGGCAGGTCGGTGCGAAGTACACACGGGTGCAGAGCTTCACGTACCAGCAGTTCGCCGGCGACGCCGCGACCAACCAGGTCGGCACGCGCGATTTCACCGGCTGGCCGACCAAGCTGGTCGCGACGCTGGACGGCAGCTTCGGCGACTGGGGCGCGACGCTCACGTCCAGCCGCTACGGCCGCATCGCCGATGGCGACGAGGGCTTCGTGCCGCCGCAATGGCTGCACAACCTGAGCGGCAGCTACCAGCTCGCGAAGAACACGCGGCTGACGCTGATCGTCAACAACGTCGCGAACAAGACGGTGCGCGACGACACCGGGGGCTGGCCGTTCTATCCGGTGGGCTTCTACAGCCCGCACGGGCGGCAGGGCTGGGTGGAGTTCGAGCACGTGTTCGGTGGGGGCTGATCGCCCGGGCCCGCGGCGTCAGCGTGGTGGTTCACCGACGACCCGCGTCACCACGGCGCCCAGCCCGGACAGCGTCCTCGCCTCGTCCAGCGCCTTGTAGACGTCCTCGCCGACAGGGGCGCCCGCGTTCGCCGCGAGCGGCTGTCGGGAGAGGAGCTCCCGGACCATGCGCGACGCGATTTCACGCTGCAGCCCGGAGGGCGGCGGATCGATCGCCGGCCCCGCGGTGATGGCGGCCAGCGCGGCGGCGCTGGGCTTGATCTCCGGCATGTCGGTGCGCGGCGTGCTGCGCGTCAGCACCGACTCGAAGGTCGGCGCGTTCTGGACGCGGTTGCCCAGCTTCCAGTCGCTGCGCGGAATGCCCATCATCGTCAGGATGGTGGCGATGACCGAGGTGTGGTCGAACGGCGTCGCGGGCCCGGCCCGGAAGACGGTGTTCGCCTCGATGTAGGGCGACACCAGGATCAGCGGAACGCGCACGCCGAAGCGGTCGAAGCCGAAACCCAGCTCGCTCTGCGTGGGGG
>NZ_JBFUGN010000778.1:0-2987 GCF_056402895.1 Rhizobacter sp. P3_B12
AAGCGCTTGCCGTATCGGGTGCCATTGACGAACAGCAGCACCGGCTTCACTGCACTGCCCGAGCTGAAGCGGTACCGTGCCCACACGCCACGCCGCAGGTGCTGCATCTTGTCGCCGTGCTTCCACGACCCACGGCCCTGCCTCGAATCGCCGCCGTGCGCCACGAAGTACTCGACCTTGCTGCGCTTGGCCTTCGAGCGCTTGCTGCTGGTCGCGTTGGCGTCCGAGCCCGCGAGGTTGAAGGCCTGCAGCTGGCTCAGGATCTGCACGATCTGCCCGCGCCCCATGTTGCCGTAGGCATCGAGCTTGGCGGCCGAGCCCGGCACCGCCCGTTCGTTCTTGCGCATCAGCCCGGCCTGCACGAGGATCTCCTCGAAGCGCTTCAGCGGACGGTTGCCGCCCTCGATCTGCGGCAGCAGGTAGTGCGCCCGCGACGTGCCGTCCTTCAGCCACACCATCGCCTGCAGCTTGGTCCGCGTGGCAAAGGTCGTGCGCAGTGCCCGCAGCGTGAAGGCGGTAGGGTTGTCGAACCGGTCGCGGATCTCCGCCACCTGCGCGTCGCGCACCTCGCGCGTCGTGTCGTTGATGGCCTGCGCCATCACGTTCGGATGCTCCTGCTGCAGCTCGCCGAARGCCTTCGCGATCTGCGCCGCATCGAAGCGGATGTTCATCGTCAACATGTCTTCTCCCTCGGTCTGGTCGCGATTCAGTTCAGCCCGCCGCCGCGTTGCTTGCTCAGCGCCTTCATGGGTGGCGGCCCCTCCCAATCCGAGAAGCGCTGGTAGGCGCCGTCGAAGCTGAAGTTCAGCGTGTCGGTCGGACCGTTCTTGTGCTTGACCACCAGCAGTTCGGCGTGGAACTTGTTGGCCTCGGTCGGTGCACGCCGGTGCTCGCGGTGCAGCAGCCCGATCAGGTCGGCCGCGCCCTCGATGTCGCCGCTGTCACGCAGGTCGCTCATCTGCGGCATGCCGCTGGAGCGCTTCTCAGAGTCGCGGTTGAGCTGCGACAGCAAGATGACCCAGACGCCGAATTCCTTGGCCGCGCGCTTCAGGCCGTTGGCGATCTTCCCCAGCTCCTGGTTCCGGTTATCACCGTCACCCTCCATCAGCTGCAGGTAGTCGATGATCACGAGGTCCAGCTTCTTGTGCCGGCGTTTCACTTGCTGGATCTTGCGGCGCACGTCCATGATGCTGAGCGCCGCCTGGTCGTCCATCGCGATGTGCAGCTTCCCGAGCGCATCGATGCCCTCGCTCACGCCTTCCCACATGCTCTCCGGTGCGTTGCGTGGGTTGCGCAGGTCCGCGAGGTTCACCCGGCCTGCAGCAGCGACCTGGCGGGCCGTCAGCGAGTTCAAGCTGTCCTCCTGCGTCAGCATCAGCACGTGGTGCTTGCGGCCGACGTTGCGGCTGAGCGTCAGGCATATGGCCGTCTTCCCCATGCTCGGTCTCGCGCCGATCACCCACAGCTCGCCCGGCCGCCCGCCGCCCGCAGTGCAGTGGTCCAAATCCTTCAGTCCAGTCTGGATGGTGGTCTCCGCACCGTCGTAGCGCAGCTGCAGGTCGTCGAGGTAGGTCACGACCAGTTCGCTGATATCGCGCGGTTCGTTGCGCTCGGCCACTGCGTTGAGCGCCATCAGCTTCGTGATCATTTGGTCGATGACTTGATCGACCGGCTGCGGCTTGCCATCGGCGCCGTGCGCACCGCGCATGACCTCGTCGGCAACGGCTGAACCCAGGCGCATCACCTCGCGTTCCCGCCAGCGCTCGACGATCAGCTCGGCATGCCTCGCCGCGGCCCGGCTGTTCGTCACCGACTGCAGCAGCTGGTTCAGGTACACCATGCCGTGGCCGCCGCGGTCGTGGACGGTGACCAGGTCGGCCAGCTTGCCGGCCGTGAGCAGCTCGCTGATCGTCTCGTAGATCGCCCGGTGATCGCCCTGGTAGAAGTGCTCCGGCTTCAAGATCGTGCCGACCACCTCGAAGGCCTGGTTGTCGAACAGCAGCGAGCCCAGCACGCTGTGCTCGGCCTCCTCGCTGTGCGGAGCGCTGTGGGGCACGCTGAAGGCTTCGGGGCGCCGGCTCATGCGGACTCCCCTTGCTGCGCCAGCATCACGGCTTCGGCCTGCCGGCCCTGCGTCGTGAGGCGGGCGTCGGGGTCGCCCGGAGCGATGAACCAGAGGTGGTACCAGTTGCCCTGCACGCTCTGGAAGAAGGTCTTGCGCCAGTCGCGCTGCCGCTTGCCCAGATCCATGCGGCGGGCCTTGAACTCGTTCCAGTGCAGTTGCAGGATGTCCTGGCCGATGCGGGCCTGTTCGCAGTAGGCGAAGACCGGGTCGTCCTCGGGGATCACCTGCTCGCCTTTGGCTCGGCAGTCGGCGATGAAGTCGCGCAGGCTCACCAGCGGCAGCGAGGCCTCGGAATCGTCTTCCGTCAAGACCGCATGGCCTTTGCGACTGCGGCGAGCCGGCACGGCATCGTCCGTCGCCCGAACGCCGGCATCGRCCTGAACCCTTGAGCGAGGTTCTTCAGCCCCAGAAGGGGGTTGGGGGTATCTTGTATTCAAAGGTTCATTGATGGTTAGGGGGCACGTGGTGCCGGTCTGACCGGCATCTGGTGCCGGTATGCGGCACGTGGTGCCGGTCACCGCATGCGGCATCTCGTGCCGCTCACCGGCATCTGGTGCCGCTTGCCGGCACGTGGTGCCGGTCTGCGACCGCGACATGGAGTGGTGATGGGCGGCACCTCGTGCCGGGTCGCGTGGGCTCGATTGAGCAAATCCGTGGGCCGGGCCTGCGGACCGCAGCAAGGCCTCGAAGGCGCCTGCGGTCGGGGCGAAGGCGTCCTCCGCTTCAGCGGCTTCGGCACGTGCCTGGGCTCGGGCTTGCGCCTGTGCCTCGCAGATGGCCTGGATTCGGTGCAGCGCGAGCGTGTACACGTTGGAGCGCTTGCGGCCGAGCCCGACCGCCATCAGCCCCTGCTCTTCGAGCC
>NZ_JBFUGN010000779.1:0-2984 GCF_056402895.1 Rhizobacter sp. P3_B12
GCACCGTGTAGTTCAGCGCCATCGCAGCCAGCTTGCGCGAGYGGTCGAGCGCATGCACGTGCGGCTCCATCGCGAGCGGCTGGTCGATCAGCCAGCGCGCCGGCCGCTCGAAGCTGGACCCGTCGGTGCGGTTCGCCAGGCCGAAGCTCGGGCCATCGGCCATGCGGGCCACCAGGGCCGACTTGGTCAGGCCCTGCAGGTCGAGCACCGCGTCGTAGCGGTGCTGCCCCAGTTGCGCGCGGAAGGCGCGCCATTCGTCGCGCACCGCGCGCGTCCACCAGGCGCGCCGCCAGCGGCGCTGCGCGCACTCGATCACCTCGCTCACGCCCTGCACGCGCCGCACCAGCGGCGCGAAGCCCGGCTCGACGACCCAGTCGACGTGCGCGTTGCGGTAGACCGCCCGGATGTCGTGGACGACGGGCATCGCATGCACCACGTCGCCGAGCGACGACAACTTGACGATCAGGACGCGCACGAAGACGGCACTGCGGTCAATGCGCGGCAGCGGCGATCTGCGCGTCGGGCTTGGCCACGCGCAACGCGGCCATGAAGTCGGACTCGATGCGGTGCAGCGCCTCCTGCGTGTGCCCTTCGAAGCGCAGCACCAGCACCGGCGTGGTGTTCGACGAGCGGATCAGCCCGAAGCCGTCTTCGTACTCGGCGCGCAGGCCGTCGATCGTGATGATCTCCTTCGCGCCGGGGAAGCGCGCGCCGTCGAGCAGCTTCTGCACGACCACCTTCGGCTCGCCTTCGGCGCAGGGCACGTTCAGCTCGGGCGTGCTGAAGCTGGTGGGCAGCGCGTTCAGCACCTGGCTCGGGTTGCGGCCGCGCGACAGGATCTCCAGCAGGCGCGCCGCGGTGTAGGTGGCGTCGTCGAAGCCGTACCAGCGCTCGCCGAAGAAGATGTGGCCGCTCATCTCGCCGGCCAGCGGCGCCTTCAGCTCCTTCATCTTCGCCTTCACGAGCGAATGGCCGGTCTTCCACATCAGCGGCTTGCCGCCGGCGGCACGGATCGTCGGCGCGAGGCGCTGCGTGCACTTGACGTCGAAGATGATGGTGCCGCCGGGGTTGCGCGACAGCACGTCGGTCGCGAACAGCATCAGCTGGCGATCGGGGTAGATGATGTTGCCTTCCTTGGTGACGACGCCCAGCCGGTCGCCGTCGCCGTCGAACGCGAGGCCCAGCTCGGCGTCGGTCGCCTTCACGGTGCGGATCAGGTCGGCCAGGTTCTCGGGCTTGCTCGGGTCCGGATGGTGGTTCGGGAAATCGCCGTCGACCTCGGAGTACAGCTCGGTCACCTCGCAGCCGAGCGCGCGCAGGATGCCGGGCGCCGACGCACCGGGGATGCCGTTGCCGGAGTCGACGACGATCTTCATCGGGCGGCTCAGCTTGCAGTCGGCGACGATGCGGGCGCTGTACTCGGCCAGCACGTCCATCGTGCCGGTGCGGCCGGTGGCCACGGTGTAGTTCTCCGCTTCCATGCGGATGCGCAGCGCCTGGATCTCGTCGCCGTAGATCGCGCGGCCGGCCAGCACCATCTTGAAGCCGTTGTAATCCTTCGGGTTGTGGCTGCCGGTCACCTGGATGCCGCTGTTGCAGCCGTGCTTGCCGCGCGTGGCGRCCACGTAGTAGAGCATCGGCGTCGTCACGGCGCCGATGTCGACGACGTCGAGCCCGGTCGACGCGAGGCCGYGGATCAGCGCGGCGACGAGGCCCGGCCCCGACAGGCGGCCGTCGCGCCCGACGGCCACGGCCTTCTCACCCGCCTTCAGTGCCTCGCTGCCGAAGGCACGGCCCAGGTGCTCCGCGAACGCTTCGTCGATCGTCTTGCCGACGATGCCGCGGATGTCATAGGCCTTGAAGTTGGACGCAGTCACTTGCATTCGGTTTCTCCTGGAGAGTGGCGGATTGTAGATAGCGTCTGACATGCAGCCTTCGGGCCAGCGCGGGCTCGAAGCCCGGCCCGCGACATGTCCGAAAACGGCGAGTCCTGCGGATTGGAGGTTCGATAATCACGCCATGCCTACCTTCGACTCCGATGCCGCCTATCTGGCCATCAAGGCCCGCGACGCCCGCTTCGACGGCCGCTGGTTCGTCGGCGTCACGTCCACCGGCATTTATTGCCGACCGATTTGCCGCGTGCGCACACCGCGCCGCGAGAACTGCGTGTTCTTCGACACGCCCGCCCAGGCCGAGGCGGCCCGCTTCCGGCCCTGCATGAAGTGCCGGCCCGAGGTGGCGCCCGGCCCGGGGCTCGCGTGGACGGTGATGGATGCATCGCGCACGCTGGCCCGCCAGGCGGCGCACTGGCTGGACCATGCGGCCGCCGAAGAAGAAACACCGTCGATCGCCGCGCTGGCCGCGCACCTGGGCGTCAGCGACCGCCACCTGCGCCGCATCTTCGCGGCCGAGCATGGCGTGACGCCGCTGCAGTACGTGCAGACGCGCCGCCTGCTGCTGGCCAAGCAGCTGCTGACCGACACGCGGCTGCCGATCGCGCAGGTCGCGCTGGCCAGCGGCTTTCGCAGCCTGCGGCGCTTCAACGCGGCCTTCGCCGACAGCTACCGCATGAGCCCGACCCGGCTGCGCGGCGATGCAGCCGGCGAGTCGGTGTCGCCGGACGACGGCGTGACCGTCTCGCTCGGTTTCCGCTCGCCGTACGACACGGCCGCGATGCTGCGCTTCCTCACGGCCCGCGCGATACCGGGCGCCGAGGCGGTGGAAGCGGCCCGCGTGCGCCGCAGCGTGCGCGCCGGCGTGCTCGGCCCCGAGGCCGGCTGGCTCGAGGCCGCCTTCATCGATGCGACGCCGACACGCCCGGCCAGCCTGCGGCTGCGCTACGCGCCGGCGCTCGCGCCGCACAGCGGCCGCGTCGTGATGGCGGTGCGGCGCTGGCTCGACCTCGATGCCGCGCCGCAGACCATCGACGACGCGCTGCGCGACCTGCCCGGCGCGCCCGGCCTGCGGCTGCCGGGCAGCATCGA
>NZ_JBFUGN010000780.1:0-2983 GCF_056402895.1 Rhizobacter sp. P3_B12
CCGACGCGGTGCTCGACGGCCAGGTCGACAACGCCTTCTGCGCGGTGCGCCCGCCCGGCCACCACGCGACGCGCAACGAGACGATGGGCTTCTGCTTCTTCAACAACGTCGCGATCGCGGCGCGCCATGCGCTCGACGTGCGCGGGCTGCAGCGCGTGGCGGTCGTCGATTTCGACGTGCACCACGGCAACGGCACCGAAGACATCCTCGCCGGCGACGATCGCGTGCTGATGGTCAGCTTCTTCCAGCACCCGCTGTACCCGTACTGCGGCGAGGTGCCGAAGGGCGACAACATGCTGAACCTGCCGCTGCCGCCGTACACCCGCGGTGCCGAGATGCGCGAGCTCGTCGAGGCGATGTGGATGCCGCGGCTGGAAGAATTCAAGCCGCAGATGGTGTTCATCTCGGCCGGCTTCGATGCGCACCGCGAGGACGACCTCGGCCAGCTCGGCCTGGTCGAGGCCGACTACGAATGGCTCACGCGCCGCATCAAGGCGGTGGCCGACCGGCATGCCGGCGGGCGCATCGTGTCGTGCCTCGAAGGCGGCTATGCGCTCGGCGCGCTGGCGCGCAGCGTCGCGGCGCACCTGCGGGTGCTGGCCGACCTCTGAGGCGGCAACGTCAAATCCGTGGCTGCGCCGCAGCCTTCCCCGATCGACAATAGAAGAGAGCGATTCACCGATGGATTCGTCCCTGGGCGTACAAGATTTCAACGAACTGCTGCGCGACCTGGCCACGCGCAGCGCGCTCACCGAGGCGGCGGTGCTGCTGGGCTGCCTGGGCGTCTCGTGGCTGGTGTGCATGGCGCTGCGGCGCGTGCTGCGCGTCAACGGCGCGGTGCTGTTCGGCCGCAACGTGGTCGACGGCGTGCTGTTCCCGCTGGTCGCGCTGGTGCTCGCCGTGGTCGCCCGGCATGTGCTGATGGGCGTCGTGAAGGTCGCGGTGTTCCGCGTCGCGATCCCGATCCTGCTGTCGCTGGCGCTGATCCGCCTCGCGGTGCGGGTGCTGTCGGCGGCGTTCCCCAATTCCACCTGGATGCGCGCGACCGAGCGCACGATCTCGTGGCTGGCGTGGATCGCCGTGGTGCTGTGGATCACCGGCGTGATGCCGGCGGTGCTGGAAGAGCTCGACAGCGTGCGCTGGCAGATCGCCGGCGGCATGGTCTCGCTGCGCACGATGATCGAGGGTGCGCTGACGGCCGGCGTCGTGATGGTGCTGGCGCTGTGGCTGTCGTCGGCGATCGAGCGCAAGATCATCCACGGCACCGGCAACGACCTGTCGATGCGCAAGATGGTGTCGAACATCGTGCGGGCGCTGCTGCTGTTCGTCGGGCTGCTGTTCGCGATGTCGGCGGTCGGCATCAACCTGACGGCGCTGAGCGTGCTGGGTGGCGCGGTCGGTGTCGGCCTCGGTTTCGGCCTGCAGAAGATCGCGGCCAACTACATCAGCGGCTTCGTGATCCTGGCCGAGCGCTCGCTGCGCATCGGCGACATGGTGAAGGTCGACAACTTCGAGGGCCGGGTCACCGACATCCGCACCCGCTACACGGTGATCCGCTCGCTGGGCGGGCGCGAGGCGGTGGTGCCGAACGAGATGCTGATCACGCAGCGCGTCGAGAACCTGTCGCTGGAGGACCCGCGGGTGCTGGTGCAGACGATGGTGCAGGTGGCCTACGGCACCGACGTGCGGGCGCTGCAGCCGAAGCTGGTCGAGGCGCTGCTGAAGGTCGAGCGCGTGATCGCCGACACGGGGCCGGGCGTGCAGCTCTCGAACTTCGCGGCCGACGGCATGGACCTGACGATCAACTTCTGGATCCGCGACCCGGAGAACGGGCAGGGGCAGGTCAAGTCGGACGTGCACCTGGCGGTGCTGGATGTGCTGAATGCGGAAGACATCCAGATTCCGTTCCCGCAGCGGGTGATGCACACCATCGTGCGGAACGAAGGGCCCGTGCCCGCGCCGCCCGAACGGATTTGACGTAGCCCGGATGCCAATCCGGGATGCAGGCACGAACCCGGATTGGCATCCGGGCTACGAGTTCAAGGGGCGATCAGCGCGTTCAAGGCCCGAAGATCGTCGCCCTTCAACTGGCCGGCGGCCTGCCGCAGCTTCAGGCTGTTGACCAGCACGTCGTAGCGCGCCTTCGCCAGGTCGCGCCGTGTCGTGAACAGCTGGGTCTGTGCGTTCAGCACGTCCAGGTTCACCCGCACGCCGACCTTGTAGCCGAGCTGCGTGGCTTCGAGTGCGAGCTGGCTCGACGACTCGGCCGCTTCCAGCGCCGTCACCTGCGCCTGGCCCGACTGCACGCCGAAGAACACCTGGCGCGTCGCCTGCGCGGTGCCGCGGCGCRCCGAGTCGAGCAGGTTGCGCGATTGCTCCTCGAGCTGCAGCGTCTCCTTCACGCGGTTCTGGATCGAGAAGCCGGCGAACAGCGGCACGGTCATCGTCAGCGCGACATCGGAGCTGGTGACCCGGCCCGATGCGTCGAGCGGATTGGTGATCTTGGTGTGGCCGCGTCCGTAGCTGCCAGTCAGGCCGACCGTCGGCAGGTGGCCGGCGCGCGCCTTCTCGGTCTCGAGCTTCGCGATGTCGTAGCCCAACTGTGCGCGGCGCACCGTCGGCGCGGTGTCGGTCTGCGACACCCACGCTTCGACGTTGTTCGGCGTGACGGCCGGCAGCGCCACCGGCGCGGCCAGCGGCTTCGGCACGACGCCGTCGCGGCCCACCAGCTGGTCGAGCGCGATGCGCTTGGTGCGCAGGTCGTTGTCGGCCGCGATCTCCTGCGCCCTGGCCAGGTCGAAACGGGCCTGCGCCTCGCGGGTGTCGGTGATCGTCGCGGTGCCGACCTCGAAGTTGCGCTTGGCCGAGGCCAGCTGCTCGGCGATGCCGTTCTTGTTGGCCTGCGCGGTGGCCAGCGCATCCTGCGCCGCCAGCACGTCGAAATACGCCTGGGCGACGCGGACGATCAGGTCCTGCTCGGCCG
>NZ_JBFUGN010000781.1:0-2980 GCF_056402895.1 Rhizobacter sp. P3_B12
GAACACGCGCAGTCCGCAGCGTTCGCATGACAAGGTCTTCATGCGGCGAGCATAGGAGGCCGCCGCAGCACGATGCGGCGCCGCAGCGCCCGTCGGCGTGTAGGACGAATGCGCATTCGCGGCCTCTTCCCCAGGCTTCCCCCCAAGGAGGGGAGTGGCCATCTCCCTCACCCTGATGGGCGGGTTTCAGCAACTGTCATGCAAGCTCCACCACAATCGCCGTTCAGGTCCGTGGACGCAGAACAGGACCGCAAGACATCGCAAGAAAAGGGGAACGGCCGATGATGTTCACGCTGCGCATGGCGCCCGACTGGGCGGAGCAGGTCCGCAAGATCCGCGAGGCGGTCACCGAAGACACGCACCTGATCCGGGCCGACAACGGCTTCTACCGCATCTGCCGCGCGGGCGATGCGGGCTTCCAGGTCCGCGTGCAGCCGGGCAGCGGCACCCGAGGCGTGGAGCTGAGGTTGCGCGAGAGCGACCTCGAGGTGACGCACATCGACGGCGCACCGTTCGAGCCCGGCACCGCCCGTGTCGATCCGCGCCGGCTGCAGGCGCCCGCGCTCGACGAGGCGCTGCTCGCGTTGCAGCGCAGCGCCGGCCCGCAGCGCTTCGAGGCGCAATCGCTGCTGGTGCTGTGCGTGGCCGGATCGCTGCGCAGCGACGTGCTCGCGGCGAAGATCGGCCAGTTGCTGCGCGTCGTGGCGACCGGCCTGCCCGGCGTGGCGGCGCAGTGGCCGGTGGGCGAACTGCTGCAGGAGGCGCGGGCCTGGGGCCCGGCCTGCGAATCGATCTTCAACGCGATCACCGGCACCGCGCGCGGCATCGCGCTGAAGCGCCGCTCGGAGCTGACGCCGCTGCAGCGGCATTTCAGCGAGCGTGTCGAGCTGGCGAAGATCGAGCCGGGGCTGCAGGCCGCGGCGCGCAGCATCCAGGTGCTGAAGCGGCCGAAGTGACCTGAGCTTTCAGGGCACCGCGCGGCAGCCGGTCAGCAACTCCAGCAGCCGGGACTGGATCGCCTGGCGCGACGACGACTTCGCGAACTCGCTGCGCGCCATCAGCTGCGCGCCGGCCGGCGTCTTGCGAAAGCGATCGACGGCGGCGACCTCTTCCTCGGTGTACTCGACGATCGGCGATGCGAGCGTCTCGCCGGCATCGAGCCGGGCCTGCGTCACGCTGCGCTCGGCGTACTTGCGGCCGGCCGGTGTCGCGAGGAAGGCCTCGATCGCGTCGATCTCGGCCGCGCTCCAGTTGTCCTTCACGGCGCTCTCGAAGACAGGCACCAGCGCGCCGGCTTGCAGCGACTGGACGCAGGTGGCCGCGTCGACAGTGATCTTGCCGCCCTGGCGGGCTTCGCGCATCGCGCTCTGCACGCCGAGCAGCGTGGAGCGGGCGAGCAGCGTCGCGCTGGCGGTGGGCGTGGCCGCCCTGCCGGGGATCGCCTGGGTGGCGAGCAGCGCAGCGAAGACGGTGGCAGTCAGGGGGGTGGTGATTCGCATCCGGCGATTTTCCCGCATCTGGCGCGACCGTCCGCAACGCAAGGTAAGCAAGCCGCGTAGGCGGATCCTGCGCACCGTTCGGCCCGCCGTCCGACAGACTCCGGCCTCGAGGATGAACAGACTTCAAGGATCCACTGCTTGAAGGAGCCGTTCATGAAGACTTCCACTTTGTTGCCCACTTTGTTGCGCTCGTTCGCGCTGGCACCGCTGATGGTGCTGAGCGTCTCCGCCAGCATGGCCGCCGACAGGACGGCCCCGCAAACCGCCCGCGCCCGCTTCGAGCAGGACAGCGCCGTCTGCAACAGCGGCCGCTCGAACCAGGACCGTGCGACCTGCATGCAGGAGGCGCGCGCCGCACTCGCCGCGGCACAGGGCGGCCGCCTGCCCGATCCGGATCCCAGCCTTGCCCGCAACGCGACCAGGCGTTGCGCCGCATTGCCGATGGAAGACCGCAAGGATTGCGAAGCGCGCATGCAAGGGCAGGGCACGACCAGCGGCAGCGCCGCGGCCGGCGGCATCTACCGCGAACTGGTGACGCGCACCGTCGGCCCGGTCGAGAACGCGGCCTCGGCCGTGATGCCGGCCGATCCCGAGCGCAAGTGATCGGCTGAACACGCCGGCCACTGCCAGCGGTGGCTTGGCCGCAGCGCCTCGATGAACTCCGCATCGTGGCTCGCCACCAGCAGCGCGCCCTCGAAGCCCTGCAGTGCGCGCTGCAGTTCCAGCGTGCTGTCGAGGTCGAGGTGGTTGGTCGGCTCGTCCAGCAACAGCAGGCAGGCCGGCTGGCCGCGCCACAGCGCGCAGGCGAGCGCGGCCTTCAGGCGCTCGCCCGCACTCAGCGCGCCCATCGGCAGCGCGACGTGTGCCGCACCCAGGCGCAGCTGGGCCAGGCGGGTGCGCAACTCGGCGGGCGGCAGCGGGCTGTCGAGATCGCGCAGGTGCTCCAGCAGGGTGCGCTGCGCCGGCAGCGCGGCCGCACCGTCCTGGTCGAGCACCGCGAACGGCACATGCAGCGTCGCGCTGCCCGCGGCCGGCGGCAGCAGGCCGGCGATCACCCGCAGCAGCGTGCTCTTGCCGCAGCCGTTCGGGCCGGTCAGCGCGATGCGCACCGGGCCGCTGAACGACGCGTCGCGCACCGGCGTGTCACCGTGCGGCAGCTGGAGCTCGTCGAGGCGCAGCACCAGCTTGCCGGGCACGACGCGGCTGGCCGGCAGCGCGACGAACACCGCCGGCTCCTGCGCGACGCGCCGGGCCGCATCGCGCACCGCAGCGTCGAGCGCGTGGCGGGTGCCGGTATCGCGCTTCACGTCGCGCGCGTTCGTGGCTTCGGCCGTCTCGCGCATGCCGTTGATCGTGATCGCCGACAGGTTCGCGCTGCGGGCGCTGCGGCGCGCCTGCGACTGCTTGCGCTGCCGCGCGTCGTGCTCGCGGCGCAGCCGGGCCAGCGTGGTGTCGCGCTCGTTGCGCGCATGGGCGAGCGC
>NZ_JBFUGN010000782.1:0-2977 GCF_056402895.1 Rhizobacter sp. P3_B12
GAGATGCCGTAGCCGGCTGAGGCCTCCGATTCGGTCGGCGGGCTGAAGCTGTCGAAGGCCAGGAACGGCGCAGGGATGGTGGCAACACTCACGGCAGGCACTCCTCGTTGGATTCACGGACAAGGCCGCACGGGACGGCATCTCTTGACTGTGAAAACGAAAAGGCGGGCGCGAGTCCGACAGCGCGAACTAGGGGGGTGGCGAGGCGGCCCCCCCGCAACTCGAGGGGGCAGGGCGAAGACGAGCCTTCAGTCTCAGCGCGACGCCTGAGGCAGCGGCCGCACCGTCAGGTACAGCGGCTGGCCGGTCGCGTTGCCGCGCAGCAGCTTCAGCACGCAGTCGCGGTTGATGCGGCTCGCGTCGAGCGCCTGGTGCAGCCGGTCGACCGACTCGATCGCCAGGCCGTCGATGCCGACCAGCAGGTCACCCTCGCGCAGGCCGGCGCGCGCGGCCGGGCTGCCCGGCTCGACCGCCGACACCCGCACGCCGTGCGATTGCCCGAGCCCGAGGCCGACGACGATGCGCCGGTCGAGCGCCGTGGTGCTGCCGCCCACGCCCAGGTAGCCGCGCTGCACGCGGCCGTGCTGCAGCAGCTGCGGGATCACCCATTCGGCGATGTCGATCGCCACCGCGAAGCTGATCGACTGGGCGCCGCGGATGATCGCGGTGTTGACGCCGATCACCTCGCCGCGCGAATTCAGCAGCGGCCCGCCGGAATTGCCGGGGTTCAGCGCCGCATCGGTCTGGATCACGTCCGGGATCAGCCGGCCGGTGCCGGCGCGCATGCTGCGGCCGAGCGCGCTGACGATGCCGGCCGTCACGGTGTGCTCGAAGCCGAGCGGGTTGCCGATCGCGATCGCGATCTCGCCGCGCCTGAGCAGCGCCGAGCGGCCGATCGGCAGCGGCGTGAGCCCGCCGCGCGACATGCCGTCGATGTGCAGCAGCGCGAGGTCGGTGTCGGGGTCGTCGCCGACCCAGCGCGCATCGAACTCGCGGCCGTCGCTCAGCGACACGCGCTGGCGCGTGACCTGCGGCGACGGCAGCGCGCTGCCGCCGGCGCGCGTCACGTGCGAATTGGTCAGCAGGTAGCCGTCGGGCGTGAACAGGAAGCCGGAGCCGCCGCCGAGCGCCGCATCGCGGTTGCTGGCGTGGCCGACCACCTTGACCGACGCGACGCTCGGCCCGGCGCGCTCGACCACGCCGGAGACGGTCTCGGAATAGGCATCGAGCAGAAAGGCGTCGTTGGCACCCACGGGGAGATCCTCCAGACAGCGCATGTGGGACTGGGCCCCTGCGCTTTCAAGGGACGCTCTATCCGGCCACCACGCGGTCGCGGCCCTCGGCCTTGGCGCGGTACAGCGCCTCGTCGGCGCGCTGCAGCAGCTGCTCGGCGGTCTCGCCGTCGCGCWAGGTCGCCAGGCCGATGCTGACGGTGATGTGCAGGCCCTGGGCGACGTCGCCCCAGGCCTCGCCCGAGACCGCGCGGCGCACCCGCTCGGCGATCGCGAGCGCGGTGGCCGGCTCGCTGGTCGCGAGCAGCAGCAGGAACTCCTCGCCGCCGTAGCGGCCGATGCGGTCGTCCGCCCGCAGCGAGCGCACCGCGCCGAGCACGAAGCGGCGCAGCGCGGTGTCGCCCACCAGGTGCCCGTGGCTGTCGTTGACCAGCTTGAAATGATCGACGTCCATCAGCGCCACCGACGGCCGCGCGCCGGCCTGCAGCGCGTCATCGAGCGCACCGAGGATCGCGCGGCGGTTGAGCGCGCCGGTCAGTTCGTCGCGCGTGGCCAACGCGTGCAGCTGGTTCTGCGCCTGCGCGAGCTCGCGGTTGCGCGTGCCCAGCAGCTGCCGCACCGAGGCGCCGTACAGCCCGACCACCGCGCAGCGCCCGATCGCCAGCGACAGCCACAGCGCCGACAGCGCCGCCTGCCAGCGCGTGGCGACCGGCAGCGCCGGCGCCTGCCCGGCCAGCCCGATCGCCAGGGCCAGCCCGAGCGAGATCGTGATCCACAGCGGCAGCAGCTGGCGCGGCGTGAGCCGCAGCGCGCTGAACGCGAACACGATGAAGACGACGCTGATCGACAGCACGCCGACCTCCGGCGCCAGCACCACCAGCAGCAGCTGCAGCCCGGAGGCCGTCAGCATCTGCGGGCCGGTCAGGTAGGGGTCGGCGAAGCGCTCGCTCCAGCCGCGGTGCAGCATCAGGAAGAAGGCCCCGCCGGCGAGCGCGCCGCCGAGCAGGTAGACGATGGGCGGCAGCAGGCCGACCGCGCCGGCCGCGTGCAGCAGGAACAGCAGCAGCGCGTCGATCGCGTAGCTCGCGACCACCATGCGCAGCATCCGCATGCGCTCGCCACGGCGGCGCAGCGCGCGGGCGTCGAGGTCTTCCGGCGCGGTCGGCGGCAGGTGGCTGCCGGCGGCGGGGAACGGAACCGGGGGAATGGATTGCAGGCGATGGGGCATGTCGGGGCTCGCCGTCAATCTCGGCCTGCCCCCGGGCATCTTGAGCGCGCCGGGCGTGGCAGCGTGCATACCGCACGGGCTTGGCAGCGTGCATACCGCACGCGTGCGGCCTCAGGGCTTTCACCGGGAATGGCTCAGGTCGGCCGCGGCACTGCCGATATCTGTCGCTGGAAAGCCGTCGCCCGGTCGTTGAACGGGCCCGAACGGTTGCCGGAGTTTCGAATGACCTCGCTCAAATCACCGTGGCGCGCGCTGCTCGGCTGGCTGCTGGCCAGCGCGCTCGCGTGCGCCATGGTGGCCTGGGCGATGAAGACGGCGTCGCGTGCCCAGTTGCGCGCCGATGCCGAGCACAGCGCGGAACAGTGGGCGAGCTATGTGCGCGACACCGTGCCCGACCTCGACACCCTGTTCGCCGGCGGCCCGCTGACGCCGGCCGCCATCGAGCAGCTCAGCCGCCTGCGCCACCTGGGCGAGGTGTTCCGCTTCAAGTTCTACGACCCGCACGGGCGCGAGCTGC
>NZ_JBFUGN010000783.1:0-2975 GCF_056402895.1 Rhizobacter sp. P3_B12
CGTTGCCCTTGGAGCCGCCGCCGACGCTCACCTGGCGAACCAGGATGGCCGCGCCGGCCGGCGGCACGCGGCCCGCTGCGCCATCGCCGAAGTCGACGCGCCCGCTGCTCGCATCGAGCGCGTAGTGCCGGTCGGTCGGCGACGAGAAGAACAGCTGCTCGCGCCGCTGCCACAGCACCCAGGCCTCGGTCACCTGCTTCTGCCGGTTGCGCGTGAGGCGCAGCGGGCCGAGCGAGACGCTGGTGCCGGTGGATTCGAGTGCCAGCAGGCGTTCCAGCTGCCCGAGCACGCTGCTGTCGCCGTTCCACAGCTCCATCGCGAGGATGCGCCACTCGACGTTGGCGCGCGCACCGCCGAGCTCGCGCACCTCGATGCGCTCGCCGGCCAGCACCGGGGTCTGCGTCAGCGCGAACACCTGGTCGGGCGTGCCGTTGCTGGTGCCCAGCGGCAGGTCGTTGAGCGTGTGGCGCTCGCTGGCCCACACGGCGTTGACGTTCAGGCTGCGCAAGACCGGCTCGCCCGGTGGGCCGTCTTCCTTCAGGCGCGCACGCAGCCAGTGGTGCGGCGCGTCGAAGCGCGCCAGTTCGCTGTCGTCGGCTTGCGCGAGCACGTTGACGATGCCCGGCCGGCGCAGGTAGCCGGTCTCGTCGTCGGCCGGCGTGCGCGACCATTCGAAGCCGTCCCAGTACTCCCAGGCCAGCGCCGGCCCGGCCAGCGTGTCGGGGGCTTCGACGACGTCGAAGAAGAGCCCGAGCTGGTCGACCGGCGGCGCCTTGTCGAAGCCGAGGTAGAGCGCGGGCGTGAGGTCGACGACGCGCTCGAAGGGTGCGAAGGTGTTGCCGGGCCACATCGCCTCGGCGCTGCGCTCGGTGTACCGGAAGTCGTTGTACGCCAGCACGCGCTCGGCATGGAAGGGACCGTACTGCCACGTGTAGCCGATCGCGAAGGCGCCCAGCACCGGCGGTTGCGCGACGACGTAGGTGAAGCTGTTGCCGTTGTTGCCGACCGCATCGCTGTTGAAGTGGACGGTCTGCTTGAAGCCGAAGGAGCCGCTTTGCAGGCGCACGCGCACCCAGCGCGCCTCCTGCTGGTTGACGCTGACGGGCACCATGTCGAGCGGCACCGTGAAGTCGATCACCTCGGTGCGGTCGAGGTCGAGCCTGGAGCCGGCGAAGTTCGAGCTCACCGCGAGCGGCGCCCACATGCGGCTGTTCCAGTACTCCCAGTCGAGCTGGTGCCCGAGCGCCTGCGAGCCCGAGATCGCGCCCTCGTCCTGCGGCGACAGCGTGCGCCCGAGGTAGATGCGCACCTTCGCGAGCGGCTTGCCGAAGGCCTCCTCGCTGGCGAAGTAGAAGGTCGAGCCCGGCTGCGGCTGCTGGCCCAGCGGGTAGAAGGGCTTGCTGACGTCGAGCGCGCTGCCGTCGGCGAAAGCCTTGTCGGGCGCCAGGCCGACCACCGAGAGCCCGAGGTTCACGACCGTCCTCGCGGCCGAAGGCGCGGGGTTCGCGAGCCTGGCCGCATCCGGCGCGGAGAAGGCGATGCCCGCGAAGGCGACGTCGAAGAGGTAGTTGCGCGCGAAGTTGACGTTGGCGATCGAGTAGCTGCCGTCCACGCCGGTGGGCTGCGAGGTGTAGGCCGCGCGCGTCGGATCGGCAGGATCGGTCAGGCGCACCACCGCGCCTTCGACCGGCCGGCCCGCGTCGTTGCTGACGATGCCCTTCAGGCTGTTCGGCGCCGACGGCACCGGCCCCGAGGCGCTGAAGCTCAGCAGCCCGGGGCTGTTCGCCACGGCCGCCGGTGCGACCGCCGGGCCGACCGCGATGCGCCCGCCCAGCGCCCCGTTGACCGTGCTCGACAGCCGGATGGTGTCGACCTCGGGCAGCGACTGGCCCGGATCCGGCGGCAGCGCCTGGTCGAGCCGCGCCCGCAGCCAGTAGCCGTCGACGGCGTCGACCTGGGTCTTCGCGGCCGAGGCGCAATCGGTCTCGAGCAGGAAGCTGCCGCTCTGCGTGAATCCGTCGGTGCTGTCGAAGTCGGGCGTGGCTGTGCCGCTGCACTCGGTGCTGGTGGCGACGAAGCCGCGCCAGGTGACGCCGTCCCAGTACTCCCAGACGACTGCGAGCGCGCTGCTCGCGCCATGCTGCAGTTCGAACTCGACCGACAGCTTGACCCGCCCCGACAGCGCGAGCAGCACCGGATGCGACAGGTAGAGCGCATGCGGCGTCGGCTGCAGCAGCCGCGCCGCGAAGGGTTCGACCGGCTCGCCGGCCCGGTAGGCGGCGCTGTGGTCGATGTACTCGTCGCGGCCCGGCCACAGGCTCACCACCTGCACGAGCCTGCCGGCCGTGACGCCGACCGCCCGCTCGGTCTCGAACAGGATCTGCTCGGTGCTGCCGGCCGGCGGCGCCGCCCCCACCGGCGTGCGGGCCGGCGCCGAGCCCCCGCTCGCCTGGTCCGACAGCCGGAACACCACCGGGGCACGCGCCTCCTGCGCGGGCACCAGGCTCAGGCCCGCGACGTCGAGGAAGCCGAGCTTGAGCTTGGCCGGCACCTGGCCGAGGCGTTGCGCGACGGCTTCGAGGTAGCGCGCCGCGATCGCGGCCAGCCCGGCGCCGGCGCTCTTGTCCGCCGCCAGCCACTCGGGCGTGTAGCCGATGCGGCGCGCGAGGATCTGCGCCAGCAGCGCCTGCGCATCGCGGCCATCGAGCTCGACCGTGGGCTTGGTGTTCACTGCGCCGATCCTTCCTCGAGGTAGAAGGGGTAGACCAGGTTGGCATGCGAGTTGGTCGCGCGCACGCGGTAGCTCATCTGGATCAGCACCTTGCCGACGTCCGCCACGTCGGCGGTCGCGGCCACGGCCTCGACGTCGATGCGCGGCTCCCAGTCGACCAGCGCCTCCAGCACGCGCTGGCGCAGCGCTTCCAGCGTCGACGGGTTCAGCGGCTCGAACACGAAGGCGCGCAGGCCGGCGCCGA
>NZ_JBFUGN010000784.1:0-2971 GCF_056402895.1 Rhizobacter sp. P3_B12
CGCTGGAACACCGTCCAGTACTTCGGCTGGCCATCGAAGAACGGGCGGCTCTGGCGATAGACGTTGCCGTTGGCTTCGTACTCGGTGTCTTGCAGTATCAGCTGCGAGGTGCCGTTGATGTCGGCGCCCTGGGTCTCGATTCGCGTGACGCGGCCCAGGCTGTCGTAGTACGTGCGCACGTAGGGACCGTTGGCGGCCCACGCCGTGTCGGAACTGAAGTGGATCGGCGTGGCCGTCACGGCATAGGCACCGGCGGCGCCGCCGACCGCCGGACAAAAGAGTGTCCCGCCGTTGATGCCGGAGCAGTACTGATAGGCCCAGGTGGTGCCGTTGCCGTCCGCGCGGTGCTCGCGAAGCTTGCGACCGAACCCGTCGTAGGTCCAATTCGTCGTCAGCTGGTTCGGCCCGGTCGAACTCGTCACCACCCCCAGCTGGTGGTCGTAGACGCGCGTCTCTTGCTGCTTGAGCGCGTTGGTCGTTGTTTTCACGAAACGCGGATCGACCGTGTCGTACACGCTGCTCGCCGCACGCTCCGGAAATGCCGCGGCAGCACTCGGTACGGCTGCCTCCACGACAGCGCCTGGTGTAGAGCCAGCGCTGCCGTTGCAATTGCGCGTCTTGATCGAGGTCTTGCGGCCATACAGATCGAAGCCGTACTCGGTGACGACGCATAGGTCTGCAGACCCCGGCTCGATCACTTCCTTCTTCAGCAGGCCGCTGACCGGGTCGTAGTCGAACGAACTGGTGCGCGTGATGGTCTCGATGGCAGACGCAGTGTTCGACACCATGAGACCTCCGAGCAGGATGCCCACCAGCGACATCCCGCGCCAGACCCCGCGCCCTTGCTCCATGTGCCTGTCATTGTTCATCGAAGGCCTCCCTCTCGGCTTGCCGCGCCCGCTCGAGACGGGCGGCGTGTCATCGGTTCTTGAATCTCAGCGAATCTTCAGGGGCATTCGCGCTTCAGTCGTCGAGCAGGATGCTCAGGATCACCTGCAGCAACTGCGCTGGCAGCTGGGGCGCGGGTGCGGGCGGCAACCCGCCCGTGCCCTGCACCACCGGTGCCGGAATGTCAGGGCCTGTCGAGGTCGCAGTGCTTTTCAGCAGCCGGCCCAGGTACCAGTTGCCCAGGTCGGGCGCCGCGTAAGTGTTGACGACGGTCTTGGCGTAGGCCGTCGCGTTGCCATTTGCGTCCAGCGTCGAGGTGATGATCCGGCCGACGTTGCCGTAGGCATCCACGTCAAGCGTCTCGGTGCGCGTGCGCGGCATGGGCTTGCCGTTCAGGTCCCAGGTCCGGGCGTCGACCGTCTTCGGGTAGACGAAATAGCGCTTGCCCGGACCGACCGTGCACGGAGCCGGCGGGATGGTCGTCGACGCCGGGTCCACACAGTCGTAGGCCGTTGTCGTGCTGCCTAGGTTGAAGCCGCTGGCCAGCGAAAGCCCCTGCAAGGCCTGGCTCGTCATGCCGGTGTACGGGAAGTTCAGGTTCGAGACGGTCCGGGTCACGACGCCTGTCATTTCATCGACCGATTGAAGCCAGTTGAACCCGAGAAAACCCCGGCCATTGCGCTCCATTTGCGCCGAGTCATAGCTGTAGGTCGTCTTGCGCTCGCCACCCACGCCAGTAGTGGCCTGCGATGACGTCACAACCTGCATCGGTGGAACGACTGTCCAGCGACCCCCACTTGATGAAACCGACATCGAATAGCTCGATTCCGACTTGCCGAGGATCTGCGCAAGACCTCGCTGCTCCCATGCGACCCGAGCACCCAGGCCATTGGAGATCGACATCGGCACGTCTGCAGAATGGCGAGAAAGAAACCAGCTGCCGTAACGCCCTTGGTCGTCGCTCATGTGGACCAGATCGGCGAAGCCATCACCGGCCGTATCCATTGCGAACCACTTCCCGCACGTCATGCAAGAATCAACATTGCCGGTCGATTTGCTGGCCGACACGTCAAACGTGCCATCACCTTTCGAAAGCCAAATCCGGTAGTCATCGTTGGTTGTCGTGAGATGAACGAGATCGCTCAAGCCATCACCATTGAAATCGAGAACCTGCCAGCTTCCGCCCCCAAGATTGGTGTCAGTTGTCGACGGGAATTGGGATACCGCAAACGAACCGTCGCCCTTGGACAACAACACGATCACGTTGCCAGAGTTGCCCGCGAGATTCACCAGATCAAGCAGGCCGTCGCCATTCACGTCGAGCAACTGCCACGACGCCACGGTCCCCCCTACGCTACCCCCGGTCACCGCTTCAGGATAAGGCGACTTGGTGACATCGAACGTACCGTCTCCCTTCGACATCCAAGTCACAAAACCAGCAAAACCAAGGGTAGGAGCTCCTTGGGCCGGCTGGAATTTGTGGGAGAGATGAACGAGATCGGCAAGCCCGTCACCGTTCAAGTCCAATGCAAGCACTGGCCCTGACATGGAACTGCCCATCCAATCGCCAGCGTTGTTCGAAATCTGGGTCGTCACGAAAGCACTGCCTGGCGCCCCGGTGGATCGCCATACATACGCGCGAACAGCACCAGTCGTGGGAACGTGCATCAGATCAGGCAGTCCATCTGCATTGACGTCCAATACATACCAGCCACCATCGGTCAACTGGGTATCGACAGCATTCGCCGGCTGCGGTGAAACGGTGAATGTGCCGTGGCCGCTCGTATACCAGAAAGAGAAGTTTCCGGCGTTGTCCTTGAGGTGCACGAGATCCTGAATACCGTCGCCGTCCACGTCCATCGTTTGCCAACTACCGACTGTCAGGTCCTCACTCGAGGTGTATTCTGTGACGCTGAACGTTCCAATTCCGGTGGACAGCCACACGCTGTAGTGGCCCGCGCTGTCTTTCAAGTGCACGAGGTCGGCAATGCCATCATTGTTGAGATCGAGGCTGCGCCAGGTTCCACACGTAGCCAAGCACTGGTCGGTGCCCCCAGGACTGAAGTATTGTCCGTAGTAGAAG
>NZ_JBFUGN010000785.1:0-2971 GCF_056402895.1 Rhizobacter sp. P3_B12
GCACATGCTGTCGGCGGTGGCAGCCGTCGACCGGCACGGCATCAGCGCGAGCATCGGCTATGCGCTCGCGCCCGGCGATGCGCAGAACCCGCAGCGGCTGCTGCAGCTGGCGGACGATGCGATGTACTGCGCGAAGCGGCGGGGCAAGAATTGTGTGATTCATGCGAGCAACGGGGCTGATCGCAGCTGAGCGGCGAATTTTTGCAGAATCGATTTCAACCCAATGACGTCGACAGCTTCCGATACCTCGGCAATCACGCAGCGCACTTGAAAATGCCAGCGTTTCCCCACGGCGACCGGAAGTTGGGTCATCGTGCAACACAGTGCCCTGACAGCGTCTGCCTTCTGGCGTCGAGTCAGGCGGCCCATTTCCAATGACACGGCATGTGCCGCGATCTCCGCCGCAGCCTGCTGACAGGTGAGGGACGGGCAGCAAGGGGGCGAGGTGTCGATATCCGATACCGCATGCTCCATCCGTTGGATGGTGAACAACAGGCTGATCCTGCGTTCCCCAACGGCATCGGCGGGATCGGGCAATGCAGCCGCGATCAGGCCTGCCTCCGCAAGCCTGCGCAGCAGATCTTGGTAGCGCCCCAGCTGCCCTGCAAGCATGCGCAGTGCGCACTCGATGTCTCGGCCATCGCCACGATTGCCGGCGGTGACCGCGCGCCACGGCTCGGATTGGATCGCCGCCAGTTCGGCCAGAAAAGTCTGCTTCTCCACGACGCTGGCCAGCCATTGAACGGCATCGGCCAGTTGTTCCGGCGTCTCGGCTGTGAAGACCTTGGAACGAAACCAGGGCAGTCCGGCCCTCAGCCATTCGGATCCCGTCAACGGGAGCGAGCCCAACCGATCGCACGAACTGAAAAATGCCCGGGTCTGCAGTTGCGGAGTCCATGTCGCGCATCTGAGCGCTTCACCGATCGCGTGCAGTTGACCTCGGACATGCACGCCATCAGTCGGCGCAGCAGCGGGCCACTCGATGGCGAGGTTCAAACGCCTGATCGCAACGATCAGCTCGCCCCAATCATCAGACACCGTGTGCTGTGGGTGGGACATATCGCGGAGGATCTTTTCGAGCGACTGTCGGCCAGTGAAGAATGGAGCTGCACGCCATTGGTCAGCCAACCGGCGCAGCGACATCGCGGCCCGCTTGATGGCACCTACCCGACCGCCCCGGTCGTCGACGGAAGCTGCCTCCAGCAATGTGGAACGAACCGTCTCCAGCTCGGCCAGGAGACATCGCCGCTCGGGGTGGAGAACAGCCATCCATTGCACGCATTCGCGAAGCGGATCCTCGGGTATCCATCGATCCCTGAGGGCGAGCATCGCCGTCAATTCCGGCAGCCCCACGCAAGCACCCAGCGTGGTTGCCGCATTTGCCTTGTAGAGCGCATGGCTGTTCCGCGCCGTGTCCCGCGAGGCCTGAGGAACATTCGGAATGAAGACCGGAGGGCCGGAGGGCAGTCGATGCATGGTGAGAGGCGCAGGAAACCAGAAACGGCTCTGTGGTCGCTCACACTCGCGAGGTTCCATCCCGCGGCCGACACAGATGCACCCACCCCGCGTTCAATCCGCCGCGATCACGTCCTTCAACATCATGTTGCCGAACTGCGCCCGGTGCCAGAACCCGCGCAGCGTCGGCGTCGGGTCAAGCAGCACCTGGGCGATCAGCGGCTGCGCCGAGGTGGTCGCCGGGTCGCACAGCAGCACGTAGCGCGAGTTGCCCTCCTCGTCGAGCCGGCCGACCCAGTCGATCGCGACCAGCGTGTCGAGCAGCGGCTCGATCTGCAGCGGATCGGTGCGCAGCGTCTCCGACAGCTGCGCCGCGCTGATGCCGTGCGTGCTGAGCGCCCGCGCCTGCGCCAGCTCGCGCAGCATGCCCACCGCCAGCTGGAACAGGTAGCCCGGCGTCGACGGCCGGCGGATCACGCGCATCTGCAGGCTCGGCGCATAGGCGGCGACCACCGCGCCCAGCAGCACGATCACCCAGCCGAGGTAGATCCAGATCAGCAGGATCGGCACCGTCGCGAACGCGCCGTACAGCGTGGTGTAGGTCGGCACCGAGCTCAGGTACCAGCCCAGGCCCTTCTTCGCGACCTCGAAGCCGGCCGCGACGAACACCCCGCCCGCCGCGGCATGCCGCCAGCGCACCAGCGTGTTCGGCACGTAGTGGAACAGGCCCGCCATCGCCGCCGACAGCAGCGCGAACTCGAGCACGTTCAGCAGGAAGCTGACGCCGCCCGGCATCACGCCGACCACGCCGCGCGAGGCCGAGATCGCGTACGAGGTGAGCGACAGGCTCACGCCCAGCAGCAGCGGCCCGAGCGTGACGGCCGCCCAGTACACCAGCACACGCTGTGCGATCGGCCGCGGCTTGGGCACGCGCCAGATCGCGTTCAGCGTGCGGTCGATCGTCAGCATCAGCGCGAGCGCGGTGAACACCAGCAGCACCAGGCCGAAGGTGCCGAGCCGGTTCGCCTTGCTCGCGAACTGCGTCAGCGCGCCCAGCACCGGCTTGGCGATCGAGTCGGGCACCAGGCTCTGCAGGAAGTACTTCTGCAGCGCATCCTGGAAGCTCGAGAACATCGGGAACGCGGTGAACACCGCCAGCATCACCGTGACCAGCGGCACCAGCGAGATCAGCGTCGTGAAGGTCAGGCTGCTGGCGGTGAGGCCCAGGCGGTCCTCGCGGAAGCGCTGGCGCAGCGTGATCAGCGTCTCGAGCCACGGCCAGGTCTGCAGCGTCTGCAGTGCGCGCGAGAACTGCTGCCGCCATGTCAACGTCAGGGCTTGGGCTTCGGCGCGTGTCGGGAGATTCATCGATGGCATCATAGCCAGCGATGACTGCGCCCCCTGCTCCTTCCGCCTCCTCCGCCCCCCTTCCTGCTGTCGTGCTGTGGACCCGCGCGCTCGCGGTCGGCAGCGTCGCCGGGCTCATCGTGCTCGGCGTGGCCTGGGAGCTGTGGCT
>NZ_JBFUGN010000786.1:0-2955 GCF_056402895.1 Rhizobacter sp. P3_B12
GCGTCAGCTCGTCGCCGGTCAGCACCGAGACCGGCGCGGCGATGTCGCTGCGGCCGAGCGGGTTGCCGGTGATCACGACCTTGTCGAGCGTGGCGGGGGCGCTGGCTGCGGCGGCCGGTGCGACGGCTGCGGCCGGGATGGCCTGCGCGAAGGCGGCAGAAGAGAAGGCAAGCGAGATGGCCACGGACACGGCGTGGCGCTTCGAGACGAGCGAATTCATGGAGAGACTTCCGAAAAGCTGATGAGGTCGGGCCGGCGTGCGCAGGCGCAGCCGGTCCGAAGACGAACCTGGAAAGGCGGATCAGCTCAGGGAAGGGGGCCCGCGGGCGAGGAAGCCCGAGGACTGCGCGGCGATGTGCCAGCCGCGGTGCAGCGCCACCGGCGTCTGCGTGAACTCGACGGCCGCGAAGGCAGGCGTGATGCCGTGCAGCGCGTCGCCATGGGTCAACTGGTCGTACACATCGCAATCGCCGCCGTGCTGGTGGCCGGCGAACAGCTTGGCGACCCAGCCGGAGTCGCCAGCCGGCGCCTTCACTCCAGCGGCCGTGGTCGCCGCGCCCGGCGCATGACGCATGTGCGCGATGCCGTGCATCAACCCCAACGCCTGCGCGAGCACGAGCGACACGAGCAGCACGGCCGCGAAGGCGATGCGGCGCGAGGCACGGGTGAGGGCGAGGGGGCGGTGGGGCATGGGGACGGCGTGAAGGCCGCGAGCATAGCAAACGGTGACAAATCCGCCCGGGGCCCCGGCGATGACCGTGTGGCAAACTCCGCCGCTTTCGTGCTTTGCCGCCCCGCAGCGGGCCCCCTCGTCTTGGACAAGATTCTTCTGCAGATCGCCGCCGAACTGAAGGTTCGGCCGGCGCAAGTGAACGCCGCGGTGCAACTGCTGGACGGCGGGGCCACGGTGCCCTTCATCGCCCGCTACCGCAAGGAAGCCACCGACAACCTCGACGACATCCAGCTGCGCGAGCTCGAATCCCGCCTCTCGTACCTGCGCGAGCTCGAAGACCGCCGCGAGGCCGTGCTGAAGAGCATCGACGAGCAGGGCAAGCTGACCCCCGCGCTGCGCGCCGCGATCGAGGCGGCCCCCACGAAGCAGGAGCTCGAAGACCTCTACCTGCCGTTCAAGCCGCGCCGCCGCACCAAGGGCATGATCGCCCGCGAGGCGGGCCTGGAGCCGCTGGCCGACAAGCTGTTCGCCGACCCGTCGCTCGACCCGGCCGCCGAGGCGGTGGCCTTCATCAATGCCGAAGGCGGTTTCGCCGATGCGCCGGCGGTGCTCGACGGCGTGCGCGACCTGCTCAGCGAGCGCTGGGCCGAAGACGCCGCGCTGGTCGGCAAGCTGCGCACCTGGCTGTGGGACGAAGGCCTGCTGCGCTCGAAGCTGATGGACGGCAAGGACGTCAACCACCCCGACATCTCCAAGTTCCGCGACTACTTCGAGTACGACGAGCCGATCAACCGCGTGCCGTCGCACCGCGCGCTGGCCGTCTTCCGCGGCCGCACGCTCGAGTTCCTCGATGCGAAGCTGGTGCTCGACGAAGAAGTGGTGCCGGGCCAGCCGACGATCGCCGAAGGCCGCATCGCGGTGCACCTGGGCTGGAGCCACAAGAAGCGGCCGGCCGACGACCTGATCCGCAAGACCGTCGGCTGGACCTGGAAGGTCAAGCTCAGCCTGAGCCTGGAGCGCGACCTGTTCAGCCGGCTGCGCGAAGAGGCCGAGAAGGTCGCGATCAAGGTGTTCGCCGAGAACCTGCGCGACCTGCTGCTGGCCGCGCCGGCCGGCCCGCGCGTCGTGATGGGGCTGGACCCCGGCATCCGCACCGGTGTGAAGGTCGCCGTGGTCGACGCGACCGGCAAGGTGCTCGACACCCACACCGTCTACCCGCACGAGCCGCGCAACGACTGGGAAGGCTCGCTCCACACGCTGGGCCGGCTGTGCGCGACGCACGGCGTCAACCTGATCGCGATCGGCAACGGCACCGCGAGCCGCGAGACCGACAAGCTGGCCGCCGACCTGATCAAGCGCATCCAGCAGCTCGCGCCCGGCACGCACATCGAGAAGGTGGTGGTCAGCGAGGCCGGCGCGTCGGTCTACTCGGCCAGCGAGTACGCCAGCAAGGAGCTGCCCGACCTCGACGTGAGCCTGCGCGGCGCGGTGAGCATTGCGCGGCGCCTGCAGGATCCGCTGGCGGAACTCGTGAAGATCGAGCCGAAGAGCATCGGCGTCGGCCAGTACCAGCACGACGTGAACCAGAGCGAGCTCGCGCGCAGCCTCGACACCGTGATCGAGGATTGCGTGAACTCGGTGGGCGTCGACCTGAACACCGCGTCGGCACCGCTGCTGTCGCGCGTGTCGGGCCTGAGCAGCGCGGTGGCCGCGAGCATCGTGCGCTGGCGCGATGCGAACGGTGCGTTCCGCAACCGCCAGCAGCTGCTGGACGTGAGCGGCCTCGGCGCGAAGACCTTCGAGCAGAGCGCCGGCTTCCTGCGCATCCGCGGCGGCGACAACCCGCTGGACCAGTCCGGCGTGCACCCGGAAACCTACCCGGTGGTCGAGAAGATCATGGCCGCGGTCAGCAAGCCGGCGGCCGAGGTGATGGGCCGCAGCGACGTGATCCGCGCGCTGAAGCCCGAGGCCTTTGCGAGCGAGAAGTTCGGCGCGATCACGGTGAAGGACATCTTCGCCGAGCTGGAGAAGCCGGGCCGCGATCCGCGCCCCGACTTCAAGGTGGCGCGCTTCAACGACGGCGTCGAGGACCTGAAGGACCTGCAGCCGGGCATGACGCTCGAGGGCACCGTCAGCAACGTCGCGCAGTTCGGCGCCTTCATCGACCTGGGCGTGCACCAGGACGGGCTGGTGCACGTGAGCCAGCTGAGCAACAAGTTCGTCAACGATGCGCGCGAGGTCGTGAAGACCGGCGACATCGTCAAGGTCAAGGTGCTCGAGGT
>NZ_JBFUGN010000787.1:0-2938 GCF_056402895.1 Rhizobacter sp. P3_B12
GTGCGTGGCCGGCGCTCAGCCAGCCGGCGCCCAGCGCGACGCCGGCGCACACGCCGGCCAGCAGCGTGGCGAGCCGGCGCAGCAGCGCGCCGAAGCCCGGCCCGGCGATCTGCCACAGGTTGGTGACGAACGACGGCACCACCAGCAGCGCGGCCGCCTGCGCCGGCGGCATCACGACGCTCAGCAAGCCCATCGAGATGGTCGGCAGCCCGAGGCCGATCACGCCCTTCACGAAACCGGCGAGGGCGAACACGAAGCCGGCGAAGGCCAGCAGAATCATCAGGTCGAGAGAGGTCAGGTCGAGGGAGGTCATGAAGGGGTCCAGGCAGCGATGTCGGATCGTCGCTCCGGTGGCCCATCGATTGCTTCGGGCTGGATCGAAGTATCGGATTTCACAGCCCTGCCACATGCCGTCGCGACACTCCCCGCTTCGCCCGACGGCGACCACACAACGAGGAGCGAGGATGACGTTCGATCGACGCATGGGTTGGAAGCTGGGTTCGGGCCTCGGTGCCATCGCCCTGGGGGCCGGCCTGCTGGCCTGCGGTGGCAGCGACGACGCCGCACCCGCGGCGCCGGCGGTTGCGGCCGGCACGACCGCGCAGCTCGCGCTGCTGGAGACCACCGACCTGCACACCAATGTGCGCAGCTACGACTACTTCAAGCTCGCCGATGACACGACGCTCGGTTTCGAGCGCACCGCGACGCTGATCAAGGCCGCGCGCGCCGAGTTCGCCAACGCGATGCTGGTCGACAACGGCGACACGATCCAGGGCACCGCGGTGTCCGACTACCAGGCGCTGGTCAAGCCGATCGCCTGCACCGACACGCTGGCGATCTACAAGGCGATGAACGCCGCCGGCTACGACGTGGGCGGCATCGGCAACCACGAGTTCAACTACGGCCTGCCCTACCTCGCGCAGGTCACCGGCAACAAGTTCGATGTCGACGGCATGCCGGCACTGAGCGCGCAGCCGACCTGCGCCGGCCCGGCCTTTCCGCAGGTGCTGGCCAACGTCTACAGCGTCAAGAGCAAGCAGCCGCTGTTCACGCCGTACACCATCGTCACGAAGACGCTGAAGGCCAAGGACCCGGCCGGCAAGGACGTGAGCGTGCCGGTCAAGGTCGGCTTCATCGGCTTCGCGCCGCCCGCCATCCTGGCCTGGGACAAGCGCTGGCTCGACGGCAAGGTCTACACCGAGGGCGTGAAGGAAACGGCCGAGAAGTTCATTCCCGAGATGAAGGCCAAGGGCGCCGAGCTGATCGTCGTGATCTCGCACGGCGGTCTCGACGCCGGGGCCTACTCGCCGACGATGGAGAACGGCAGCTGGCACCTGTCGAAGGTGGCCGGCGTCGATGCGATGCTGATCGGCCACTCGCACCAAATCTTCCCGGACGCGAAGAGCACCGTCGGGCAGTTCAACCAGACCGGTGTCGACAAGGTCAAGGGCACCGTCAACGGCGTGCCGACCGTGATGGCCAACTTCTGGGGCAAGCACCTGGGCGTGATCGGCCTGAATCTGAAGCACGACGGCAGCAAGTGGACGGTCGACACGACGAAGACCACGGTCGAGGCACGTTCGACGCAGAACGCCGACAAGACCTATGTCGCGGTCGATGCGACGGTGGCGCCGCTGATCGAGGCCGAGCACCAGGCGACCATCGCGTACGTGAAGACGCCGGTCGGCACGACCGACTTCCGCATGACGACCTACTTCGCCGACGTGGGCGAGCCCGGCGCGATCGAGATCGTCAACCAGGCCCAGGCGGACTACGTCTCGGCCTACATCCAGGCCAACCTGCCGGAGTTCAAGTCGCTGCCGGTGCTGTCGGTCAGCGCGCCGTTCAAGTCCGGCTTCGGCGGCGGCAATGACTTCACCGACGTGGCCGCCGGCCCGCTCGCGATCAACAACGCGGCCGACCTGTACCTGTACCCGAACACGATCTATGCGGTGAAGGTGACGGGCGCCGACATCAAGGGCTGGCTGGAGACCGCGGCGAAGCGCTTCAACACGATCAACCCGGCGCTCACCACGGCGCAGGAGCTGGTCAGCACCTATCCGGGCTACAACTTCGACATGTTCACGTCGGCCGACATGCAGTACGAGATCGACGTGACGCAGCCGGTCGGCAGCCGCATCAAGAATCTGACGTACAAGGGCGCGGCGATCGATGTGGCGGCGCAGTTCGTCGTCGCGACCAACAACTACCGCGCGAGCGGCGGCGGCAGCTTCCCGGGTCTGGACGGCAGCAAGACGATCTACGCGTCGCCCGACGCGAACCGCGATGCGCTGATCTCGTACATCAAGACCGCGAAGAACCTGACCCGTGCGGCCAACGGCTCGCACCGCAGCTGGCGCTTCACGAAGGTGACGACGGCCGGGCCGGTGACCTTCAAGTCGGCGGCCAATCAGCTCGCGCTGGCGCAGGCTGCGGGCCTGGCCGGCATCACGCTGCAGCAGGCGGACGACGGCAGCGGCAAGAGCCTGTCGGTGTACGCGATCGACCTGGCGCAGTAAAAGAGATGGCGCGACTGTTCGAGCACACCGTGTGGGCGCTGGTCGCGCTCGCAGCCGCCAGCGCGGCGCTGGCGGTGGGCGTCAGCACCCGCGGCGAGCGCGGGGCGCTGGCGGCTGTGTCCACCGAACAGCTCGCGGTGCGCGCCGGTGCCGGCCGCGATGCGCAGGCGCTGCAGCAGCTGCGCTACCGCGCGGAAGGCGGCGCGGCGCAGGCGCAGCAGGCGCTCGGCAGCGTGCTGGCCGCGACGGCCGATGCTGCGGACCGGAGCGAGGCGCTGCGTTGGCTGCAGGCGGCGCAGCAGCAGGGCGATGCCCAGGCGTCTTACCAGTTGGGAAAGCTGCACCTGCAATCCGGGCCGCAGCATGACGAGGCGCTGGCGGCACGCGATTTCGAGCGCGCCGCCGAGGCAGGCCATGCG
>NZ_JBFUGN010000788.1:0-2928 GCF_056402895.1 Rhizobacter sp. P3_B12
GGCGCGGCGCGACCTCGCCTGCACGCTGCAGCGCGACGGCGCGCAACTGCTCGCGCAGTGCGAGAACCGCGGCAGCGCCTACGCACAGGTGCGCGAACTGCGCCTGTCGCGCGCCGGCCAGCCGCTCGCGCACTTCAACGGAGGCGCCTATGTGCTGCCGGGAGCCAGCCGCCCGATCGCGTTGCAGTCCGAACCCGACGTGGCGCCCGGACCGGCGCAGCTCGCGCTGCTGTTCGACGACGGCACGCGCCGCACCGACGAACTGGCGCTGCCGTGAGGCCGCGGCCCCGATGGACCGGCACGCGGTGCTGCGCCGGTCGGCCCGGCTCGCCTGGGTGGCCGGCGCCGTGACGGCGTGCGTGCTGCCGTCGCTCGCGCCACACCACGCGTTGGCAGAAGCGATCGATGCGGGCGTGGAGCGCGTGCCCGGCGAGCGGCTGATGCCGCTGGAGGTGCGCGTCAACCAGCAGCCGGGCGGCGGGTGGCTGCTGATGGAGCGCGCCGGCGTGCTGTTCGCCCCCGCGATCGCGTTCGACGAATGGCGGCTGAACCGGCCCGAGTTGCCGCCGCTGCGCGTGCGCGGGCAATCGTGGTACCCGCTGTCGGCACTCCCGGGGTTCGCAGCGCGCTTTCACCCCGCCGCGCAATCGGTGGACCTCGAGTTCGCGCCGCAGGCCTTCGCGGCGACGCGCCTCACGCAACCGGTGCCGAAGCGGCCCACGGTGTCGAAGGCCGAGCCGGCCCTCGCGCTGAACTACGACCTGAGCCTGACCCGCTCGGCGGCGCGCGGCGCGATGGCGCAGCAGGACCTGGGTGCGCTGGTGGAGGCCGCCGTGTCGGGCGACGCCGGCGTGCTGTCGTCCAGCTACGCCGGGCGCAACCTCGCGGTGCGCGGCTTCGATGCCGCGCCGCGCTGGCAGCGCCTGGAAACGAGCTTCACGCGCGACTTCCCCGAGCCGCGCATCAGCCTGCGGCTGGGCGACCTCGCCACGCATGCCGGCGCGATCGGCCGGCCGGTGTTCTTCGGCGGCGTGCAGCTGTCGCGCAACTTCGCGCTGGAACCCGGCTTCGTCAGCCGGCCGATCCCGTCGCTGGCCGGCACCTCCAGCGCGCCCAGCACGCTGGAGCTGTACATCAACGACGTGCTGCGCCAGACCGGCAACCTGCCGGCCGGCCCGTTCACGATCAACGAACTGCCGCTGCCCGACAGCACCGGACAGGTCCGCATGGTGGTGCGCRACATCCTGGGCCGCGAGACGGTCGTCGAGCAGAGCTTCCTGTCGAGCAACGCGCTGCTGGCGGCCGGGCTGAGCGACTGGAGCGTGGAGGCCGGCGAGCTCCGGCGCAACCTCGGCCTGCCCGATGCGCGCTACGCCACCCGCTTCGGCGCCGGGCTGTATCGCCTGGGCCTGAGCCCCGACTGGACCGGCGAGCTGCGGACCGGCCTCTCCCGGCCGCAGCAGGAGGCGAGCATCGCGCTCAACCATGCCCACACGCCGTGGCCGGTGCTGGTGCAGGCCGGTCTCTCGGGCAGCCGCAGCGCACTCGGGTACGGGGCCGGCTGGCTGCTGAGCCTCGAGCGCGCCGGCGTCGCGAGCGGCTGGCTGCTGCGCACCGAAGGCAACAGCGCCGCCTGGCGCGGGCTGGGCCAGGACCTGCAGACGCCGCCGACGCGCCGCCAGACGACGCTCAGCCACCGCTTGAACGCCGGGGGCTGGGGCAGCCTCGGGCTGAGCGTCGCGCAGACGGTGGCCGGCGACGGCAGCCGCTACCTCGCGGCCACCGCCGGGCAAAGCGTGCGCGTGGGCTACCGCAGCACGCTCAGCCTGGGCGTCACGCGGCTCACCGGCAGCACCGCCGGCACGCGGCTGACGGCCACGCTGTTCGTGCCGCTCGGGCCGCGCAGCGTGCTCAGCGCGACGGCGGCGCACACGCGGCACGGCGACTCCGACACCACGGTCGGCCTCAGCGCCTCGCCGGACGAACCCGATGGCTGGGCCTGGCGCCTGCTGGCCGGCGAACGCAGCAGCGCCGGCCAGGCCGAGGCCGGGCTGTACCGCGACGGCCCGCGCGGCAGCCTCGCGCTGGACCTCGGCCAGACGCGCGAGCTGCAGACGCTGCGCCTGGGCGCGCAAGGGGCCTGGGTGGCGGTCGACGGCGCACTGTTCGCCACGCGGCGCAGCGGCCCCGCGATGGCGCTGGTGGAGGTGCCCGGCCAGGCCGGCGTCGGCGTCAGCCTGCTCGGGCAGGTCGCGGCCCGCACCGGCAGCGACGGTCGGGCGCTGCTGCCGCAGTTGCTGCCCTACCAGGCGAACGCGGTGCGGCTCGACCCGTCGGACCTGCCGATCGGCGCCGAGCTCGATGCGGTGGAGATGTCGGCCGTGCCGGCGGCACGCAGCGTGGTGAAGCTGCGCTTCCCGGTGCGCAGCGGGCGCGCGGCCCTGATCCGCGTGCGGCTGGCGGATGGTGCGCCGGCACCGCCGGGCGCCGAGGTCGGCATCGTCGGCGATCCGCAGGTGTTCTACATGGCGCGCCGCGGCGAGGTCTTCGTGACCGGCCTCGCGCCGGTGGCCACGCTGGTGCTGCGCTGGCGCGGGCAGTCGTGCGCGCTGGCGGTGCGGCTGCCGCCGGACGACGGCAACGACATCACGCGCCTCGGCCCGTTGACCTGCGCCGGGGTGTCGCCGTGATTCCGGGCCGGCTCGCCTGCGCCGTGGCACTTCTTGCGGTGCCGGCGTCAGTGGTGGGTGCCGTCAGTTGCGGGCTGACGGTGACCTCGCCGTCGGGTAGCGTGGCGGCGCCCGGCGCGCTGACGCTGGGCGGCACGCTGACCGTGCAGTGCACGAAGGCGGCCGACAGCCCGCTGACGAGCGCCTCGTTCAGCGCCACCGTGGGCTCGACCCGCGCGCTGGCCGCCGAGGACAGTGC
>NZ_JBFUGN010000789.1:0-2926 GCF_056402895.1 Rhizobacter sp. P3_B12
GCGCGGCGAGGTGCGCATCGAGCGCGACACGCAGGGCGTGCCGACCATCCACGCGGCGTCGCGCGAGGACGCGATGTTCGGCCTCGGCTTCGCCCATGCGCAGGACCGGCTGTGGCAGCTGGAGACGCACCGCCGCATCGGTGCCGGCCGGCTGGCCGAGGCCTTCGGCGAGCCGGCGCTCGAGACCGACCGCTTCCTGCGCGCCCTCGGCGTGCGCCGCGCGGCGCAGGCGCAATGGGAGCAGGCCAGCCCGGCGGCGCGGGCCGCGCTCGAGGCCTACAGCGCCGGCATCAACGCGTACCTGGCCGGTTCGCTGAAGGCGCGGCCGCCGGAGTTCGTGCTGCTCGGGCTGCAGCCGCAGCGCTGGACCCCGGTCGACAGCCTGGCCTGGGCGACGATGATGGCCTGGGACCTGGGCGGCAACTGGTCAACCGAGCTGCTGCGGATGCGGCTCTCGCTGAAGATGCCGGTGGAGCGCATCAACGAGCTGCTGCCGCCGTACCCCGGCGAGCAGCCGCTCGCGACGGCCGACTACGCGGCGCTGTTCCGCGGGCTGAAGGTGGACGGCACGCTCGGCCGCCAGGCGCTGCGGATGGCGCCTGAATCGGGCGTCGAGGGCGTCGGCTCCAACAACTGGGTGCTCGCCGGCTCGCACACCGAGAGCGGCAAGCCGCTGCTGGCCAACGACCCGCACCTGAAGCTCAGCGCGCCGTCGCTGTGGTACCTGGCGCGGCTCGACGCGCCCGGCTTCCATGTGGCTGGCGCGACGATGCCCGGCCTGCCGATCGTCGTGCTCGGCCAGAACGACCGCATCGCCTGGGGTTTCACCAACACCGCGCCGGACGTGCAGGACCTCTACCTCGAACGCCTGCGCCCCGGCGACCCGGCGCAGTACCAGACGCCCGAAGGCTGGGCGGCGTTCGAGCGCAGCACCGAGGTCATCCACGTCAAGGGGCATCCCGATGTGACGGTGACCGTGCGCAGCAGCCGCCACGGGCCGGTGATCTCCGACGCGGGCGGCCCGACCGAAGGGCTGACCGGTGCGCCGAACGCGCCGGCCTATGCGCTGGCGATGCGCTGGACGGCCCTCGACGCCGATGCCGGGACGGCGGTCGATGCTGGCATCGGTTTCAACTCGGCACGCTCGGTCGACGAGTTCATCGCGGCATCGGCGGGCTACATCGCGCCGATGCAGAACATGGTGGTGGCCGACACGCAGGGCCGCATCGCGATGGTGGCGCCCGGTCGCGTGCCGGTGCGCGGGCCGGAGCACGACCTGAAGGGCCTGGTGCCGGCGCCGGGCTGGGAGGCGCGCTACGACTGGGTCGGCAGCGTGCCGGCCGGCGAGACGCCGCGCGAGATCGATCCGGCCCGTGGCTGGATCGCGACCGCGAACCAGCGCATCGTCGGCCCCGGGTACCCGCATTTCCTGACCAGCGAGTGGGCGGTGCCGTACCGCCAGCAGCGCATCGAGCAACTGCTGGCCGCGACGCCGAAGCATTCGATCGACAGCCTGCGGGCGATCCAGCGCGACCAGCTGTCGCTGGCGGCACTGAAGCTGCTGCCGGTGCTGCAGCGCGCGGCATCGCCCCACCCGCTGGCCGCGGCGGCGCAGCGCGAGCTGGCCTCGTTCGACGGCACGATGGCGGCCGAGCGCGCGGCGCCGCTGATCCTGTCGGCCTGGGTGCGGCAGCTGACGCAGGCGGTGTTCAGCGACGAACTCGGCGCCGCGCTGTATGAGCGGCAGCTCGGCAGCCGCAGCTTCCGCGAGGCGCTGGAGGGCGTGCTGGCGCGCCAGGACGCCTGGTGGTGCGACGACAAGGCGACCCCGGCGGCCGAGACCTGTGCGCAGCAGGTGGACGCGGCGTTCACGCGGGCGCTCGACGAGCTGCAGCAGTCGCAGGGCAGCGATGTGGCGAGCTGGCAATGGGGCCGGGCGCACCAGGCCCGGGCCGAGCACCGGCCGTTCAGCAAGGTGARGGCGCTGGCAAGGGGGTTCGAGCTGCGGGCGCCGGTGGGCGGCGACACCTACACCGTCAACGTGTCGCGCGTCGGCCTGCGGCCGGACGCGACGACCGGCGAGCTGTACCTGGCCGAGCACGGGCCGTCGCTGCGGGCACTGTACGACCTGGGCGAGCCGGCGCGCTCACGCTTCATGCAGTCGAGCGGGCAATCGGGCATCGTGTTCTCGCCGCTGTACCGGAGCTTCGTGGAGCGATGGGCGAAGGTGGAGGACGTGCCGGTGTGGGGCGGGGCGGCAGAGCACACGCTGGTGTTGTCGCCAGCGCAGCCGGCGGCGCGCTGATGAACGGTCGATCAGGAGTCGAGATCAGCGATCGAGCTGGGCCAGCTGGCTGACGATCTCCCGCGTGCTCAGCAGCCGCACACCCTGGGCGGCCAGCGCCTCGTTCTGGCGGGCGATGATCTCGTCGGCACCCGTGGTGCCATCGGGCCAGGTGCCGTGCGAGTCGCTGGCGAGGACCACGTCATAGCCGAGGGCCAGCGCCGATTGCGAGGTGTGGGTGACGCAGACCTCGCTCTGCAGCCCGCACACCAGCAGCTGATCGATGCCGGTGCCGCGCAGCAGCGCGTCGAGCCCGGTGTTCTCGAACGCGCTGAAAGCCTGCTTGGCCACGCGGGCCTCGCCCGGCAGCGGCGCGACATCCGGGTGGATCTCCCACTGCGGCGTGCCGTGCACCAGCACGCCCGTGGGCTCGCCATGCTGCACGTGCAGCACCGGCAGGCCCGCGCTGCGCGCCGCGGCGATCAGCTGGGCGGCATGGCGCAGCAGCCGCTCGCCCGAGTCGATCGGGTCGCACTTGGCACCATCGAAGGCACCGATTTGAAGGTCGATCACCAGCAATGCCTGCATCGTCTGCCCTTTCATACCGACCCGAACAAGGCCTTGCGCTGCGCGGTGTAGGCC
>NZ_JBFUGN010000790.1:0-2918 GCF_056402895.1 Rhizobacter sp. P3_B12
TGCCATGCCCGGTGGAGGCGGATCGCAGTGTCTGGATCGGCCCCGAACGCTTCGAGGTGCCCCGCTTCGACAACGTCGAAGAATTCGTGTCCGCGCTGGCGCGCAAGGGCCTGCTGGAGCGTGACCCGGTGGTCTCGCGCGCGCTGCAGGGCGCGCGCCAGCGGCTCGACGAGCGCAGCATCCAGCGCCACTTCGCCGAGGTCACCGGCCTCGGCCTGAAGGCCTTCCAGCAGATCGCCCGGGCCCACGAGGCCGCGCGGCTGCTGCGCCTGGGGCAGGCACCGTCGCAGGTGGCCGCCGAACTCGAGTTCACCGACCAGGCCCACCTGACGCATTCGCTCAAGCGATTCCTCGGGCAGACGCCGCGGCAGATCGCCAGGCACCCAGGCGCTGCGCAGGGCTGAGCGGCTGCGGTCAAGCCGCCCGGATGAGCGCCTGCGCTTCTTCCATCATCTCCCGCACGATCTCGGCCGCCGGCTGCACCCGCTTGATGAACTTCACGCTCTCCGAGCCGGCCGGCAGCCCCATCTCCTCGAAGTCGCCGGTCGTTTCCGGCGTCGGCACGATGGCGCTGAACTTGGGCATGCTGTAGTTCTGCTTCAGCGTCAACGGGAACAGCAGCGTGCTGCCGATGACGGCCGGCGGCGGCGGCGGGTTCGGCACCTGCCCTTCCCTGCCGGCCCATTCATCGACGACCCGGTTGCGCAGCACGCGGTACGGCCGCCCGGGGTATTCCGGCCCGAACAGCGTGGTCGTGACGGTAGCGTGCCCGCGGGCTTCGACGATGCGGCGCTTGTATTCCGGATGCGCATGCGCCTCGCTCGACGCGACCAACCGCGTGCCCACCCAGACGCCATCGGCCCCGTGGGACAAGGCGTCGACCACGCCCTGGCCATCGGCAATGCCGCCCGAGGCCAGCACCATCAACGGCCGCACCGCGTGGACCACCTGCTGCAGCAGCTTCAGCGTGCGCGTGCCGCTCTTGTTGTGTCCGCCCGCCTGCGAGCCCTGGGCGATCACCGCATCCATCCCGGCGGCGCCCGCCTCCAGCGCCTGCGGCACCGAGGCCACCTGCATCCACACCCGGGCGCCCGCCGCATGCAGCCGGTCGACCCAGGCCCGCGGCGGCACGTTCATGTGGAACACCACCAGGCGCACCCGCTCGGCGATGCAGACATCGATGTGCGCCTGCGTCACCAGCGGTCCGAACGCCGAGTCGTCGAAGATGAAATCCACGCCGAAGGGCCGCGCCGTCATGGCCTTGATCGACTGGATCAGCGCCTGCGTGCCGGGCGGCGGCTCGATGCCATTGCCCAGCACGCCRATGCCGCCGGCGTTCGACACCGCCGCCACCAGCGACGGCAGCGCGACGAAGCCCATGCCGGCACCGACGAAGGGATGGCGCACGCCGTAGCCACGCGTGAGCCGGGTGTCCAGGCTGGGCGGGTGGTGGCCACCGAAGGCCAGCTCGGTCTCGGCACGGGCCGGCCCGGCAGACAGCGCCGACCCGCCCAGGCCGGACAACAGCAGCAGGCGCCGGCGCTGCGACGCGATGTCATGACTCATGTGGAGGCTCTCCCTGCAAGCGCCTCATTCTGCTCACGCTGCGGGGCGGCGCCATCCACATGAATGACGATGGGCCCGGCCGGGTTGCGCCTCGCTCCTCACTCCGTCATCACCACGACGACGCGCGCGTCGGCCTTGCTGGTGGACAGGTACACGTGGCCGACGCCGCTGTCGAAGTAGGCCGACTCCTGGCGGGCGAGGTCGACCACCTCGCCGGTCTCGAAGTGGATGCGCACGCGGCCCGACAGCACCATCACGAACTCCTGCCCCGGGTGGCGGATGTAGTCGGGGAACTGCGCCATCTGCCGCGCGACGACGATGCCGTGCAGCGGCGTCATGCGCTTGGCCGGGAACGCGGTGGCGAGCATGCGGTAGTCGTAGTTCTCGGCGTCGTAGCGGGGCGCGGCGTCCAGCGTGGTGCGCACGACCACCGGCCGGCGGCCCGCGGCCGGCACCGCTTCGGCGCGCGGATCGAACAGCGAGGCGATGTCCACGTCGAGCGCGCGCGCGACCGCCGCGAACTTCTCGTAGCTCACCGAGATCTGGCCGAGCTCGATCTTCGACAAGGTCGACAGCGCGACGCCCGAGCGGGTGGACAACGCCCCGAGCGTCAGCCCGTGCCGCTTGCGGATGGCCCGCAGGCGCTCGCCGACGCGCTCGCGGTCGGGCAAGGCGGCTGCTGTCGTGCGGGCGGGCGGACGGCTCGTCGTTCGAAGCTTGGGCATCGTTTCTGTTGCAGGGGTTGCCGGCACGATTCTCGCATGTGAGAATTCTCGTATGAGAGAATTTGATGTCGCCATCGTCGGCGCCGGCATCGCCGGTGCATCGCTTGCCTGGCAGCTGGCCGGCGAGCGCAGCGTGCTGCTGCTGGAGCGCGAAACCCAGCCCGGCTACCACGCCACCGGCCGTTCGGCGGCCATGTTCATGGAGAGCTACGGCCCGCCGGCCGTGCGTGCGCTGACGCGGGCCAGCCGGGCGTTCTACGAGACGCCGCCGGACGGTTTCACCCAGGCTCCGCTGCTGGCGCCGCGCGGCGTGCTCTACCTCGCCACGCACGGCCAGGAGGCCCTGCTGGACGCCATGCAGCGCACGCTGGCGGCCAGCGGCAGCGTGCTCGATCGGGTGGGCGCCGATGCGGCGCTGGCCCGCGTCGGCTGCCTGCGGCCCGACGTGGTGCACGGCGCGCTCCACGAGCCGGGTGCGCAGGACATCGACGTGAACGCGCTGCACCAGGGCTTCCTGCGCGGCATGCGCGCCCGCGGCGGCGAGCTCCGCACCGGCGCGGACGTCATCGCCGCGCAGCGCAGCAACGAGCGCTGGACGCTGCGCCTGGCCGACGGCGAGGCCGTGCA
>NZ_JBFUGN010000791.1:0-2909 GCF_056402895.1 Rhizobacter sp. P3_B12
CGCCCACACCTGCGCCAGCTGCGCGAGCGCGCCCTGGCTGGCCTGCGCATCGCCGTGCAGCGCGCGCAGCGGCTCCAGGAAGTCGTAGGCACGCGAGTGCCCCGACACCACCAGGYGGTTCAGCGCCGGTGCCTGGGCGCGGCCTTGCACGCGTGCCACGTCGGCCAGCACCTCGGCGATCAGCGCGTTCAAGCGTGCGGGCTGGGCCAGCGCACTCCAGCGCGGATCCCGGTGGCCGCCGGCCTTGGCGCCGCCGGGCGCATCCCAGTTCATCGCCGGCACGACGAGCACCATCGGCAGCGCCGAGGCATCGACCAGCGCGCCCAGCCGGAACGGTGCCGCGGTGATGAAGCCGCCCGGTGGCTTCGGCGGCAGCGAGGCGTCCCTCAGCAGGCCGTGCACGTGGAACAGCACGTCGACGCTCGATTGCCCGAGAGCCGCCTTCGGCACGAAGACCGCGACCGGCTCGGCATACGAGGCCGCCTTCATCAGCCAGACCTGGCCGCCCAGGTGCGGCACCGGCGCGGCGCTGACGGGCGATGCAGCCGACGGCGACGCTGCCGAAGAGGCGGCCGCCGACGGCAGCGCATCCGCCAGCGCGGTCTGCGTCGCGGCATCGAGCACCGCGCCGAAGCCGAGATGGCGCTCGGCGCGGACGGCCGCGAGCGCCTGGTCCAGCTTCGCGTCGCGCGTGCCGAGCGCAGCGAACATCGAGGTGTGCGACAGGTGCTCCAGTGCGCGCTGCGTCAGCGCGATGTCGGTGGAGCTGCCGGGCTCCGAGCTGCCGCCGAGCCGGTGCTGGTCGCGAAAGCGGGTGCGCGCGGCGCGCGTCAGCGGGCCGGCATCGCCGTCGTCGGAGAGCCGCTCGCCCGCGGTGGCGTTCAGCACGCGCTGCGCGAAGCGCACCCAGGCCTTGGGCTGGCCGCCGGCCGACAGCGTGGTGGTGGCAGGCGTCTTCGCAGGCGCCGGCAAAGACGTTGACGAAGACGCCGAGCCCCCCTCGAAGCGCGGCTTCAGTCCCGGCGGGTTGTATTCCCAGTGCCAGGGCTCGCGGCGGTACGGGTACCAGCCGAAGGCCTTGCCGCGCAGCATCATCCACTTGTAGACCGGCGAGCGGTACATGCGCACCAGCTTGGCCATCTTCTCGGCGGTGCGGGTCTGGCTCTTGCCCGACAGGTCGAGGCCGCGCACCGACATCTGCAGGTCGACCGCCAGGCCGTACATGTGCGCGGAGTGCCCCTTGGCCACCGCCTTCTCGTTCGGCTGCGCGGCGCTCAGGGCCGCCTGCTGGCCGGCCGAGCGCCACGACGAGGTGATGTCCAGCGCCACGCCTTCCTTCAGGGCCGCGTCGCGCATGCGCACGAAGGCGGCGCTGGCCTCGGCATACAGTTGCGCGCCGGGCTGGCCCGGCACGGCCACCGGGCGGTGCGCGCGGAACGCGATCTTCGTGCCGTCCAGGTTCACGCGCCGCTCCGGCGTCACGCGGGCCATGTCGACGAACAGCCGCTCCGACAAGGCCCAGTGCGCCTTCACGGCCGCCGTTACCGAGCCGCGGGGCGGCACGTTGCCGGGGAACTCCACGTCCTTCCAGTCGACCTCCTTCAGGTACTTGCGCTGCAGCGCCGCGTCCGGCAGGCGCTCCAGCGCCGAGCGCTGCAGGTCGAGCACCCAGGTGCGGTCGTCGGCCGACAGCGGGGCGTCGACCACCGGCGTGGAATCGACCTCGGCGACCTCGCCGACCTCGAACGGGGAGGCTTCGTCGTCCAGCTCGTTGTCGAGTTCGTGGCAGCGGCAGGCCTCGCACTCCGCCGCGTCGCGGTCCTCGTGGTCGACGCGCGCGAGCCGCACATACGGGCTCTCGAACAGCAGCGCAGCGAGCCCGGCACCGCGGGCCGGCGGCGCCTCGGGGGCGGTCTCGTGCGCCTGCGTCGGGTAGGCCGACAGGAAAGGGGATTCCGGCTTCATGGCATCGACCTCCGGCGTTCAGTTGGGCGCGACCTTGCGGGCCTTGACGTCACGGCCCGTGATCGCGGTCCAGTGCGTGATGATGGTTCGCATCGCCGCCTCGGGGCTGGTCAGCAGCGTGGGCTCGGGCGTGAACAGCGCGCGCACCTTGTCGGTGGTGTCGTAGTCGTTGCTCTCGATCTGCGTCAGGATCCGCGAGATCGCATCGGCGATGTCGAAGAAGTGCTTCGACAGCCCGTGCGCGGGCAGGCCGACGCGCTCGGCCACCTTGAACAGCCGCTGCTCGGTGCCATTGGCCTGCGCCCGCAGCGATGCGACGATCGGCGAGCTGGCGCCGTCGTTCTTGTACTCGAGCGTCAGGTGGAACCACGCCATCGCGGTGACCGCCGAGAACTCCTCGCGCGACAGGTTGCCGTCCTGGCGGCGCGACAGCAGCATGTTCTTCAGCTTGCTCGCCAGCGTGACGATCTTGGCCGGGTCGGTCGGGTTGCTGCTCGCGCTCGCGGTGACGTAGGTCATGCCGACCCAGACCTCGCGCAGGAACTCCTCGAAGGTCGGCACGAACTCGGCGTTCGCCGCCTCGGCGCGCACGTAGGGCTGCGGCTTGCCGTCGTCCATGCCGTGGTTCAGCTCCATGCCGAACAGGCGCTGGTAGGGGYTGCGGCGGTTCGCGCGCAGGTCGCCACGGATGTGGCTGACCAGCGAGGTCGCGAAGAACGGCGCGCCGTCCTTGAAGAACAGCTCCTCGGTGTTGCGCAGCCAGGCCTGCGAGTCGGCATCGGGCACGCCGAGCTTCTCGCCATGCACGAACTCATGCACCACGCGCTTGAACACCTCGTAGACGCGGGTGTTCTCGATCATGTAGGCGTAGATCAGGTGGTCCCAGCGGAACAGGCGCGGTATCTCGATGGGGTCGGTGGCGGTGACGGTGGTCAGGATGTCGC
>NZ_JBFUGN010000792.1:0-2908 GCF_056402895.1 Rhizobacter sp. P3_B12
GCGGTGCACCATCGAGAACTTCGTGACGAAGCCGCCGAGCGAGAAACCGTCTTCGACCGGCGCCGCCACCGCCGACGGCTCCAGCGGCTCGAGCCGCTTCGTCGCATGCAGCTCGACCACGCCGGTCGGCACCTCGTGCGCCGGCAGCACCTCCAGCGCGCCGGGCAGGTCGTGCCCGGCCGCAGCCAGCAGCTCGAGCTCGTCGTCGCGCTCGACACCGCGCCGCTCGGCCAGCCGGTCGCGGTTGTGGCCCTCGGGCAGCATGTTCTCGAAGAACACCGGCAGCCGGCCGATGCGCACCAGGCGCTCGTCGTTGACGGCACCCAGGATCGCGCGCGTCTGCGCCTCGTCGGCACCGCGGTACAGCTGCGACAGCGTCGGCCGCGCCGAGTCGCCGACATAGGCGTCGTCGAACGAGACGCGGATGTTGTCGCCGACCTGCGAGAGCCAGCCGATGCGCCGCGGCTGCGCCGCATCGGGCACGTGCAGCCGCAGCTCGGCCATCGTGATCGGGTCGCCGTGGCTCACGCAGGGGCCTCGTCATCGTCGATGTCGGTCTGGGCGTCCTCCCCGACCCGATACCGGAACGCCTGCTGCCCCACGCCGAGCGGCGCGCTGACGCCCGCCGGCAGCGACACCGACTGCCCCTGGTTGGCGATGAACGCGACCGTCTCGGCCAGCAGCGGCTTGGGCACCGGCACCAGCACGTAGCCGAGCTCGTCGAACAGCGCCGTCAGCGTCGACAGCCGCGCATCGGCCTGGCCCTCGGCCGCGGCCACCGTGAGCCGGCTCAAGCCGGTGCGCTCGGCCAGGCTCACCAGCGAGCGGCCACCGGCGCGGCGCAAGGCCTTCAGCTGGGCCGGCAGGGAAACATCGATTTGCATGGCAAAGCAATCATTTTGTTCAGAATGACTGCTTTACTATACATTGACTGGAAAACCATGCAAATCAGGCGGGATGTCTGGAAAACCAGGCAGGCGGCTTCAGTACGCCGGTCGTCAGGCTGGTGCCGAGCAGGATCACCGCGCAGCCCAGCAGCATCTGCGTCGTCAGGCCTTCGTGCAGGAACAGCCAGCCCCACAGCACCGCGAACACCGGGATCAGGAAGGTGACCGACAGCGCGTTCGCCGGCCCGATGTGGGCGATCAGCCGGAAGAACAGGATGTACGCGACGCCGGTGCAGCCGACCGCCAGCAGCGCGGCCGCCGACCAGGCCGTGGCCGACGGCATCGCCGCGGGCCACCACACGAGCGCTGGCACCGCCAGCACCAGCGCCGACGACAGCTGGCTGCCGGTGGCGACCGCGAGCGGCGGCACGCCGGTGAGGAAGCGTTTCGTGAAGCTGCCGGAGAAGCCGTACAGCAGCGTCGCCGCCAGGCACGCGAGCACCGCCCAGCCGCTGCTCGCACCGGGCTTGAAGCTCGCCTTGTCCCACGCGAGCCACAGCACGCCGAGGAAGCCGATCGCCAGGCCCAGCGTGCGCGCGGGTGTGAGCTTGTCGCGCAGCCAGCCCCAGGCGATCAGCGCGCCGAACAAGGGCGTGGCCGCGTTGAAGATCGACGACAGCCCGGCCGTGATCGACAGCGCGGCGTAGCTGAAGCACAGGAAGGGCAGGGCCGAGTTCGTCAGGCCGACCACGAAGATCGGCCGCCAGTGGGTGCGCAGCGCACCGCCCTGGCGGCGCAGCATCAGCAGCGGCAGCAGGAACAGCGTGGCGCCCCAGACGCGCACGGCGGCGAGCGCGACCGGGCCGAACTCGGCCGCGCCCATGCGCATGAAAAGGAAGGACGCGCCCCAGATCGCGGCGAGCCCCGTCAGCTCGATCCCGTCGGCGCGCTTCAAGACGTGGCCTCGCTCAGGCCCGTGACCCCGTCGACGCCTTCAAGCTGCAGCAGCGCCTGCTTGCGGTGCAGGCCGCCGGCATAGCCGGTGAGGCTGCCGTCGTGGYCGAGCACGCGGTGGCACGGCACGATCACCGACACCGGGTTGCGCCCGACCGCCGCACCGACCGCTCGCACCGCCTGCGGCGCGCCGACCTCGCGCGCGATGGCTGCATAGGTGCAGGTGCCGCCGGCCGGGATGCGCAGCAGCGCCTGCCAGACGATCTGCTGGAACGGCGTGCCCTGCAGGTCCAGCGGCAGCTCGAACTGCGTGCGCCGGCCGGCAAAGTAGTCGCGCAGCTGCTGCGCCGCCTCTTTCAGCAGCGGGTCGTCGGGGTCGTGCGGCACGGTGGGCAGTTCGCCCGGATGCGCCTTCTGTCCGTCGAACCACATGCCGGCCACGCCGTTCGCGGTGCGCGCGAGCAGCATCGTGCCGAGCGGGGAATCGAACGCGGCCTGCGCCGTGCAGACGGCCTGCAGGCGGCGGTTGAGCGTGCTGGAGGTGTTCATGGTGTTTCTCCTGAAGGTGAAGGGGGCAGGGGCGCCAGGCTGTTCCACAACCGAAGCACCGCATACGAGCGCCACGGCCGCCAGGCCTCGGCGCGGGCATCGGCCTCGCGCTGGTTCTGCGTGCCGAACAGGGCTTTCATCGCGTTCAGCACCGCGACGTCCTTCGGCGGGAAGGCGTCGGGCCAGCCGAGTGCGCGCATCGCGAGATAGTGTGCCGTCCACGGGCCGATGCCGGGCAGCTCGGCCAGCGCCGTCATCAGCGCCTCGGGCTGGTGGGGCAGCGCGAGCAGGCGGGTCAGCTCGGGCCAGGCATTCGCGAGCGCCTGGATCGCCCCGACGCGGCTGCGGATGATGCCGAGCTCGGCGATGCGCTCCAACGGCGCTGCAGCCAGCGCGGCCGGCGACGGGAAGCAGCGCGCCGCGTCATCCCACGGCGTCGTGACCGGCTCGCCGAAGCGCTCGATCAGCCGCCGCGCCAGCGTGCGCGCCGCTGCCACCGTGACCTGCTGGCCGAGCAC
>NZ_JBFUGN010000793.1:0-2888 GCF_056402895.1 Rhizobacter sp. P3_B12
ATGTTGCGCTGGCCGCCGTGTGCGGCGCTCACGAGCACGGTGGGCCCGTGGTTCAGCAGGCGGTACGACTTGGCGAGCTCGACGGCGGTGTGCATCGTGGGAGCAAGAGCAGGGGTCAGAACGGGGCGGGGCTGTGGAAGCGCATCGGCCGCCCGTCGACCGGGTGCGGCAGCGCCAGCGATTGTGCGTGCAGCAGCAATCGCGGTGCCTTCGCAAGGGCTTCGGGCGGGGCGTAGAGCGCATCGCCGGCGATCGGGTGGCCGAGCGCCAGCAGGTGCACGCGCAGCTGGTGCGAGCGGCCGGTGACGGGCTCCAGCAGCACCCGCGTCGTGCCGCGTGCAGCATCGCGCTCGAGCACGGTGTAGCGGGTCAGCGCGGGCTTGCCATCGGCGAAGTCGACCTTCTGCTTCGGCCGGTTCGGCCAGTCGGTGAGCAGCGGCAGGTCGATCTCGCCGTGCTCGGTGCCGACCAGGCCATCGACCACCGCGATGTATTCCTTGTGCACCTCGCGCTGCGCGAAGGCATGGCTGAGCCGGCGCTGCATCTCCTTGCCGCGGGCGAACAGCATCAGCCCGGAGGTCGACATGTCGAGGCGGTGCACCACCAGCGCGTCGGCCACCGCGGCCTGCACGCGCGCGGCCTGGTTGTCGAGCCCGGCCTCGCCGCGGCCGGGCACGGCCAGCAGGCCGCTCGGCTTGTCGACCACCAGCATCGAATCGTCGAGGTACAGGAAAGCGGGGCTCATCGGTGCAACACTGGCGGGCATGAACGAACAGGCATTGGCCCGCGCACGGGCATTGATCTCACGCGGCGGCCGCCGCATTCTCGGCCTGGTCGGCCCACCGGGCGTCGGCAAGTCGACCGTCGCGCAGCAACTGGTCGATGCGCTGGACGGCGCCGCGGTGCTGCTGCCGATGGATGGCTTCCACCTGGCGAACGTCGAGCTGGCCCGGCTCGGCCGCGCCGGCCGCAAGGGGGCGCCGGACACCTTCGATGCCGGCGGCTATGTGGCCCTGCTGCAGCGGGTGCGCGGCCAGCAGGCCGCAGGCGGCATCGTCTACGCGCCGGAATTCCGCCGCGAGATCGAGGAGCCGATCGCTTCGGCGATCCCGATCCCGCCCGAGACTCCGCTGGTGATCACCGAAGGCAACTACCTGCTGCTGGAGTGCGACGGCTGGGCCGGCGTGAAGCCGTTGCTCGACGAGGCCTGGTATGTCGACGTCGATGACGCGCTGCGCCGGCGCCGGCTCGTCGAGCGCCACATGCGATTCGGCCGCAGCGAGCCCGAAGCCCGCGCCTGGGAGGCCGGCACCGACCAGCCGAATGCCGAGCTGATCGCTGCGACCGCGCCGCGCGCCGACYGGCGCTGCGCGGTCTGAGCCGGACGGCTGGCCGGTCGCCTTACTTGCGGCCGTAGGTGATCTTCTTCGCGCCGCTCTCGCAGCTGCCGACCACCTTGGCGTCGCCCACCTTGTCGGCGTCGACGATCTCCAGCACGTAGCCGGTGACCTGCTTGGCGTCGAGCTTGGCGGCGATCTCGGTCTTCAGTTCGTCGCAGGACTTGCCGGCGGCGAAGGCGGGGCCGGCGGCCAGGGTCAGGGCGGCCAGGGCCAGGGTGAAGGTGGCTTTCATCGGGGTTCTCCGTGGGGTTGTCTTTGAATGATTTCGGACGGTGGTCCGGCGCGCATGGTGCCACGCCGCGCGCGGCCCTGCGTTTCAGGGACAGCTGCGCAATTCGCGGCCGCTCCACTTCAGCGCCGGATCGGGGCGCTCCAGCTGGTCGGTGAGCACGCCGCTGAGCCGCCCGCTGTTGCCGAACGCGAAATTGCCGCCGTAGTTCACGTCGGCGATCAGCCAGCGGCCGTCGACGCGGTTCAGCACCACGGTGTCGGTCCAGYCGGTCGCGTCGAGCTTGCCGCCGGCGTCGAAGAACATGCGCACCGGCACCCAGGCGATGTCGCGGGCCAGCCGTGCCGGCTGGGCCTTCACGCGGCTCGGGCCCTCGAACAGGCTGGAGTAGAGATCGCCCTCGACGAACGGCGGCTTGTCGCCCGGCTGCGTCGCGAGGAAGGCCTCGTCGTAGCGGTGCGCCGTCTGCAGCAGGCACTGCAGGCGCGGTGTCAGCAGGCCGGCGATCAGCTTCAGGGCGGGCCCGTCGGGCGCGCCGCCGTTCGGCAGCTGGGCGATGCGCAACTCGTAGAAGGCCTGCACGGCGGTCTGCGGGCTCGCGGTGGCGTCGGCAGCGCTGGCGTCGTGCGAGGGGACCTGGGCGGCCAGTGTCAGGGCGAGGGTCAGCAGGGCGGAGCGGTGCATCCGCGGATTGTCCCCGGCCGGTGGGGAGCGCAGCGCGTCAGCAATTCACGCCGCGCGCCGGTTCATCGTGTCAGCGTGTTGCCGTCGGCCGCACCCGCCAGATCACGTTGCCGACGTCGTCGGCCACCAGCAGCGCACCTTGCCTGTCGAGCGCGACGCCAACCGGGCGACCCTGCGCATTGCCTTCGGGCGACAGGAAGCCGGTCAGCACGTCGATCGGCGGCCCGGCTGGCCGGCCCTGCGCGAACGGCACGAAGATCACCTTGTAGCCGCTGTGCGGCTTGCGGTTCCACGAGCCGTGCTGGCCGATGAACATGCCGTCGGCGAAGGCGGGCGGCAGCGCATTGCCGCGGGCGGCCGCAAGGCCGAGCGAGGCGGTGTGCGGGCCGAGCGCGTAGTCGGGCGCGATCGCGCGCGCCACCATGTCGGGCTGCGGCGGCTTCACCCGCTCGTCGACGTGCGCGCCGTAGTAGCTGAACGGCCAGCCGTAGAAGGCGCCGTCCTTCACCGAGGTGAGGTAGTCGGGCACCAGGTCGCTGCCGATCTCGTCACGCTCGTTGACGACGGTCCACAGT
>NZ_JBFUGN010000794.1:0-2884 GCF_056402895.1 Rhizobacter sp. P3_B12
CCGCTCCGGCGCCTGCCCCTGCCCCTGCGCCAGCGCCGGCACCCACCCCCACGGCCCCGGCCACCGCCACCCAGCGCGACGCCGTCCGCCTCGCCGACCAGGCCACGTTCGGCCCGAGCGAGGCCCTCGTCACCGACATCAAGTCCAAGGGCGCCGCCGCGTGGATCAGCGCGCAGATGGCGCTCAACGGCTCGCGCTACACCAGCGGCAAGACCGGCGAGATCCACCAGAACACCAGCGCCACCGAGTTCTGCGAGCTGCCGGCCCACGTCAACGAGCCCGACTGCTGGCGCGACTGGTTCTCGACCGAGCCGCTGCTGTGGGATTTCTACCRCAATGCGGTGAAGCAGCCCGACCAGCTGCGCCAGCGCGTCGCGTTCGCGCTGCAGCAGGTGGTCGTCGTCAACAGCCTCGAGGTCAGCGGCAACTACGGCTTCCGCGTCTACTACAACAACCTGCTCGACAACGCGTTCGGCAACTACCGCGACGTGCTGAAGAAGGTGACGCTGTCGCCGGTGATGGGCGACTTCCTGAACAACGCGAACAACGACAAGGCCGCGCCGAACGAGAACTACGCGCGCGAACTGCTGCAGCTGTTCAGCATCGGCACCTGCGAGCTGAATACCGATGGCTCGCTGAAGAGCGGCAAGTGCGTGCCGACCTACAGCAACGACACCGTGCGCGCCTACGCCTTCGCGCTGACCGGCTGGACCTACCCCGCCGGCGGCGCCACCTCGTACGGCTGCTACCCGACCGGCATGAACTGCCGCTACTACGGCGGCGACATGATCGCGGTCGACAAGTTCCATGACACCACGGCGCGCGACCTGCTGGGTGGCGCCCAGCTCGCGGCCGGCACCAAGGCCCCGGCCGCGCTCGAGACCGTGCTCGACAGCCTGATGGCGCACCCCAACACCGCGCCCTTCATCGGCAAGCAGCTGATCCAGCAGCTCGTCACCAGCAACCCGACGCCGCAGTACGTGGCCCGCGTGTCGGCCGCGTTCAGCAGCGGCAAGTTCACGTACTTCGACAAGAGCTGGGGCAGCGGCAGGAACGGCGACCTGGCCGCCACCGTCGCGGCCGTGCTGCTCGACAGCGAGGCGCGTGCCGAAACCGCCACGCGCAACAGCGGCAAGCTGCGCGAGCCCACGCTGATGTTCACCGGCACGCTGCGCGCGCTGAACGGCAACACCGATGGCGACTCGCTGAGCTGGTGGTGGGGCGACAGCCTGCGCCAGCACGTGTTCCGCCCGCCCTCGGTCTTCAACTACTACCCGCCCGACTACCCGGTGCCCGGCACCGCGCTGGTCGGCCCGGCCTTCGGCATCCACAACGCCAACTCGGCGCTCGAGCGGCTCAATTTCCTGACCTACCTGTTCGACTGGGGCGGCACCAAGCCGGCCGACAGCGGCGCGCCGAACCCGGTGGGCACGCTCGTCGACCTGTCGGCCTTCACCGCCGACGCGACCGATGCCGCCAAGCTGGTCGACCGGCTGTCGATGCTCGCGATCGGCCAGACGCTGCCGGCCGGGCCGCGCACCGACGTGATCGCCGCGGTGTCGGTGTCCGGATCGAGCACCGATGCGCAGAAGCTCAACCGCGTGAAGATGGCCGCCTACCTCGTGTTCGGCTCCCCGAACTACCAAGTCCAGCGATAAAGGAGCCCGACATGACACACCATCACCACGCTCCCGCTTCGATGGACCGCCGCCGCTGGCTGCTCGGCTCCGGCGCCACGCTGGCCGGCGCGCTCGGCACCGGCACGCTGTCCAACCTGCTGCTCGGCGCCCGCCCGGCCTACGCGGCCGACTACAAGGCGCTGGTCTGCCTCTTCATGTACGGTGGCAACGACGGCTTCAACACCATCGTGCCGACCGACACCCGCTACGACCAGTACGCCGCCGTGCGCAAGGGCCTCGCGATCCCGAAGGCCAACCTCGTGAACCTGGCCGGCATCAACTACGGGCTGCACCCGTCGCTCGCGGCGCTCTCCACCGCCTGGGCCGACGGCAAGCTCGCGCCGGTGCTGAACCTCGGCACGCTGAACTCGCCGCTCACGAAAGACCAGTACCGCGCCGCGGCGAGCAGCTCCGACCTGCTGCCCGACAACCTGTTCTCGCACTCCGACCAGCAGATCCTGTGGGAGACCGGCACCTCCGATTCGCTGACCCGCACCGGCTGGGGCGGCCGCGCCTCCGAGGCGCTGGGCACCGCGAACCCGGTGATCTCGGTCGCCGGCTCGACGCGCTTCGGCCTGTCGTCAGCCCAGACCCCGCTGGTGCTGCCCGACCCGGGCGCCACGTTCGGCGCCTACAACCTGCAGCCGAAGGACCTGACCAACAACGCGTCGAACACCGCGCGCAAGAAGGCGATCGATGCGCTGTACGCGCAGGCGCAGGATGCCGCGCTCGCCGATGCCTATGCGGCGGCGCAGCGCAACGCCTTCGCCGTGTCGGACCGGCTCGCCGCGACCGTGGCGGTGACGCCCGGCGGCACCGGCGCGCTGGCGGCGATCGACAGCGCCTTCGCGCCGCTGATCTCCGGCAGCACGCTGAAGACGGGGCTGGCCAAGCAGCTCTACCAGGTGGCCAAGCTGATCGCCGCCAACGGCACGGTGCAGGGCAACCGGCAGATCTTCTTCGCGTCGATCGACAGTTTCGACACGCATGCGAACCAGATCACCGGCGGGCCCACCACCGGCGCCCATGCCGACCTGCTGAAGGAAGTCGGCGACGCGCTGGGTGCGTTCTACGCGGCGATGAAGAACCTCGGCATGGCCGATGCCGTGACGGCCTTCACGCAAAGCGACTTCGGCCGCACCTTCACGCCGAACAACAGCAACGGCACCGACCACGCCTGGGGCAGCAACCACCTGGTGGTGGGC
>NZ_JBFUGN010000795.1:0-2883 GCF_056402895.1 Rhizobacter sp. P3_B12
TCTTCTGGGCGATCCGCCTGCCGCTGATCCTGCCGACGCTCGGGCTCGTCAACATCCTGACCTTCGTCGGCAACTTCAACGCCTTCGACCTGGTGTATGCGGTGAAGGGCGCCTCGGCCGGCCCGAACTTCGCGACCGACCTGCTGGGCACGCTGTTCTACCGCACCTTCTTCGGCTACCAGTCGCAGCCGGGCAGCGCGACGATGGGCGCGTCGCTCGCGACGCTGATGTTCCTGGTGATCCTGTCGGGCATCGCGGTCTACCTGTTCGTCGTGCAGCGGCGGCTGCGGAGGTTCGCGTTGTGAACCGCCTGGCCCGGTCGATCTTCGTGCACCTGACGCTCGGCGGCTACTCGCTGCTGGTGCTGTTCCCGATCCTGCTGGTGCTGGTCAACTCGTTCAAGACGCGGCGCGCGATCTTCGACGACCCGCTCGGGCTGCCCACCGCCGCCACGCTCAGCGTGGTCGGCTATGCCAAGGTGCTGGGCAACGCGTCGATCGGCGGCATGTTCGCCAACAGCGTCATCGTCACCGGTTGCTCGTTGATCCTGATCCTGCTGCTCGGCGCGATGGCCGCGTGGGCGCTGACCGAATACCGCTTCCCCGGCAACCGGCTGCTGGCGCTGTTCCTCGCGTTCGGGATCATGGTGCCGATCCGCCTCGGCTCGGTGTCGATCCTGCAGACCATGGTGGCGCTCGACCTCGTCAACACGCTGACCGCGCTGGTGCTGGTGTACGTGGCGCAGGGGCTGCCGCTGGCGATCCTGATCCTGTCGGAGTTCATCCGCCAGGTGCCCGGCGAGCTGAAGGATGCGGCGCGCTGCGACGGCGTCAGCGAGTACGTGATCTTCCTGCGCATCGTGCTGCCGCTGGTGCGTCCGGCGGTCGCCACGGTGGGCGTGTTCACGATGGTGCCGATCTGGAACGACCTGTGGTTCCCGCTGATCCTCGCGCCCTCGGAAGGCACGCAGACGCTGACGCTCGGCGTGCAGCAGTTCATCGGCCAGTTCGCGACCGACTGGAACGCCGTGCTGGCCGCGCTGTCGCTGGCCGTGCTGCCGGTGCTGGTGGTGTATGCGCTGCTGTCGCGGCAGCTGATCCGCGGCATCACCGCGGGTGCCCTCAAGTAACTTCACCCATGACCCAAGTCACGCTGACCAACGTCTCGAAATCCTATGGCGACACCGTCGTGCTGCAGGGCGTCGACCTGCAGATCGACGCCGGCGAGTTCGTCGTGCTGGTGGGCCCGAGCGGCTGCGGCAAGACCACGCTGCTGCGCATGATGTGCGGGCTCGAGGAGATCACCGGCGGCGAGCTGGCGATCGACGGCGTGGTCGTCAACCACCTGCCGCCGGCGCAGCGCGGCATCGCGATGGTGTTCCAGAGCTACGCGCTGTACCCGCACATGAACGTGTTCGACAACATGGCCTTCGGCCTGAAGCTGCACGGCGCCGACCGCGCCGAGCGCAGGCGGCGCATCGAATCCGCCGCGAAGGCGCTGCACATCGACCACCTGCTGCAGCGGCTGCCGCGCGAGCTCTCGGGCGGGCAGCGCCAGCGCGTGGCGATCGGCCGCGCGATCGTGCGCGACCCGAAGCTCTTCCTGTTCGACGAGCCGCTGTCGAACCTGGACGCCTCGCTGCGCGTGAAGACGCGCGTCGAGCTGGCGCGGCTGCACCGCGAGCTGAAGGCGACGATGGTCTACGTGACGCACGACCAGGTCGAGGCGATGACGCTCGGCGACAAGATCGTCGTGATGCACGAGGGCCGGGTGCAGCAGGCCGGCACGCCGGTCGAGCTGTACGAGCAGCCGGCGAACCGCTTCGTCGCCACCTTCATCGGCTCGCCGGCGATCAACCTGCTGCCGGCGACCGTGTCGGCCAGCGGCCATGACGGCCTGGTGCTGGCGCTCGCGCGCGGTGCGCAGGCGCGGGCGCAGGTCGAGGCCGGCGAACTGCGCAACGGCCAGGCGGTGGAGATCGGCATCCGGCCGGAGCACTTCACGAGCGTGGCGCCCAATGCGATGGCCAGCGCCGCGCAGAACGACGACGGCGTCCGCTTCGACGGCGAGGTGGTGCTGGTGGAGCAGCTCGGCGAATCGCACCTCGTCTACATGCGCACCGATGGCGGCGAGGAACTGGTGATGCGCGGCAGCGCGCTGACCCGCGCCCGCCCGGGCGACCGGGTGGCCTGGCGGGCGCCAGCCCAGGCGCTGCACGTGTTCGATGCGGAGGGCAGGGCGCACCGGCGGCTGCACGGCCTGGAATCCCTGGAGGGCACGCGGACAAACGCGTAGGCGCCGGACCGTGTTGCAAAACTACAATGCGACCCGCGTCGTGGGTGGAGGGCACCCGCGACACGCCGTTTTCCCCCGCATCCCGAGGACCGACCTACCGTGAAACGAGCATCTCTCCGGCTGAAGCTGGTTGTCGTGTCAGCCATCGTCGCAAGCACCCTGGGATCGGCGCAGGCCGCCGGCCTGTTCGATTCACTGCTGGGCCGCGAGGGCACCCAGGCCGAGCAGAGCGCGAAGGCCCGACAGCGCATCTGGCGCATCCGCGAGTTCAGCACCGTGCAACTGCTGGCTCGCGAGGCCGGTGCCCCGGAGAACCAGCACCCGGTGAAGCTGAACCCCGACGCGCTGCGGATCGCGCTKGGGCAGTTCAAGTCGCTCGACTCGCGCGGCAAGGAACGCGCGCTGTTCGACGCCGACGAACTGGCCGAGATCAGCGAGCCGATCGCCCAGGCCTTCGCGAACGCCGAGCCCGGCGACGACGTGCTGCTGGTGTCGAGCGCGCGGCGCGACGGCTTCCTGGCGCCGCCGACGGCCGTCACCGCGCGGCTGTTCGTCGAGGGCGGCAACCTGAACTTCATCGCCCACGAC
>NZ_JBFUGN010000796.1:0-2880 GCF_056402895.1 Rhizobacter sp. P3_B12
GCAGGTGCTCGGTCGCGATCACGCCGCCGGCCTCGTGGTTGACCTCGACCAGGTCGGCCTCCAGGTCGTCGATCTCGCGGTCGACCACCACCTGCGGCATGTTGGCGTCGCGCAAGGTATCGAGCAGCTCGCCGTCGGCCCCGGACGACATCACGATCAGCCCGTCGACCTGCTTCTCGCTGAGCAGGCGCACGTAGGTGCTCTGCTTCAGCGGATCGTCGTCGGAGTTGCACAGGATCACGTTGAAGCCGGCTTCGTAGCAGGTGTCCTCGATGCCGCGGATGATCTCGGCGAAATACGGGTTCGAGCTGTTCGGGATCATCATCCCGACGGTGTGGGTGCGGTTGCTCTTCAGGCTGCGCGCCAGCGCGCTCGGCACGTAGCGCAGCTCCTCGATCGCCTGCTGCACCCGCTGGCGGGCCGCCTCGCTGACGAAGCGCGTGCCGTTGACCACGTGCGACACCGTCGTCACCGACACCTGGGCCTGCTGCGCCACGTCCTTGATGGTGCTGAGGCGGGCCGGCACGCGCGCCTCGCGGCCACCGCCGCTGCCACCGCTGCGTTCGGTGTGGTTCATCGCGCCGCACGCTGCGCCAGCCGTGCGCGCAGCACGTCCAGCACCACCGCGAGGATGATGACGAAACCGGTGACCATCTGTCGAAGGAAGTCGCTCATGCCGATCAGGATCAGGCCGTTGGCCAGGACCCCGATGATGCACGCTCCGAGCAGCGTGCCGATGATCGAGCCGCGCCCGCCGGAAAGACTCGTGCCACCGATGATCACCGCCGCGATCGCGTTCAGCTCGAAACCGATGCCAGAGATCGGGCTCGCGATCGTCAGCCGCGTCATGTAGATCACCGCGCCGACGCCGACCGCCGCGCCACAGATCACGAAGGCCGCGATCTTGTGGAAGCGCACGTTGTGGCCGGCCAGCCGCACCGCCTCCTCGTTGTTGCCGATCGCGTAGACCAGCCGGCCGAACACGGTGCGGTTGAGCACGAACCAGCCGGCCGCCACCAGCGCGAGCGCCACCAGGAAGATCGCCGGCACGCCCAGCAGCGTGGCGCTGCCGAAGTTGTTGAAGGCATCGGGGAATTCGTAGATGGAACGCGCCTGCGTCCATTGCAGCGCAGCGCCGCGCGCGATGTTCAGCATGCCGAGCGTGACGATGAACGACGGGATCGCCCACCACGCCGACACCGCGCCGTTGACCAGCCCGCAGGCCGCGCCGACCGCGATGCTCGCGGCGAGCGCCAGCGGGATCGCCGCCGCCGGCTCGAGCCCGTCGAGCTTCAGCACCGTGCCGGCCACCACCGCGCAGAACGCCATCACCGAGCCGACCGACAGGTCGATGCCGCCGATCAGGATCACGAAGGTCAGGCCGACCGCGAGGATCACGTTGATCGAGATCTGCGTGAAGATGTTCGTCAGGTTGCCGGTCGTCAGGAAGATCGGCGACAGCAGCGCGAACACGCCCACCAGCAGCAGCAGCGCCAGGCCGATGCCGGCCTCGCGCAGCACCAGCGCGGCGCGGTCGCCCGCCGAGGCGCCGCCGGCGGGTTTCGGGGGAGTCAGGTTCATCGTTTGCATCGCATCCATGCCTCAGGCTGCTTCTCGTGCCGCTTGCTGCGGGCGCACCAGGTATTCACGGTAGGCCATCGCGAGGATGGCCTCTTCATCGAACTGCGCGCGCGGCACCTCGCCGACCAGCACGCCGCGGCTCATCACCAGCATGCGGTCGCACAGGCCGATCAGCTCGCGCAGGTCGGACGACACCACCAGCACCGCCAGGCCCTGCGCGGCCATGCGTTCGAGCAGCGCATGGATCTCGGCCTTGGCACCGACGTCGACGCCGCGCGTCGGCTCGTCGAGCAGCAGCACCTTCGGGTCGCGCAGCAGCCACTTGCCGAGCACCACCTTCTGCTGGTTGCCGCCGGACAGCTGGCGCACCGGCTGCGCGATCGACGCGAGCCGGATCTGCAGCTCGCCGGCCATGCGGCGCGCCGCGGCGTTCTCGGCCTCGGCCTTCAGCAGCCCGCCGCGCGACACCGCACCGAGCTGCGCCAGGCTCAGGTTGGCGCGGATCGGCATGTCGAGCACCAGGCCTTCTTCCTTGCGGTTCTCGGTGACGAGGCAGATGCCGTGCGCGAGCGCGTCGCGCGGGCTCGCGATGCGCACCGGGCGGTCGTCGCGGAAGACCTGCCCGGCAGCAGCCCGGTCGGCGCCGAAGATCGCGCGCAGCGTCTCGGTGCGGCCGGAGCCGACCAGGCCGGCGAGCCCGACGATCTCGCCATAGCGCAGGCTGAAACTGATCGGCGCGGTCTCGGACGACGCATCGCGCCGGCCGGCGTGGCGCAGGCCCTCGACGCGCAGTGCCGTGGGCCGGTTGGCGTCGAGCACCGGCGCGACGCGCGGCGGCCGCTCGACCAGCTCGCGCCCCACCATCAGCCGCACCAGCTCGCCGGTCGAGGTGCCGGCCATCGGCTGCGTCGCGACGTGCCGGCCGTTGCGCAGCACCGTGACGCGGTCGCAGACCTCGAACAGCTCCTGCAGGTGGTGCGAGACGAACACCACCGTGACGCCGTCGTCGCGCAGCTTGCGGATGATCGCGAGCAGGCGGTCGGTCTCGCGCGGGGTCAGCGTGGCGGTCGGCTCGTCCATGATGACGATGCGTGCTGCCCCACCCCGTTGGTTCGACAGCGCCTTCGCGATCTCGATCAGCTGCTGCTGCGCCATGCCCAGCGTGCCGACGCGCGTGGCCGGCGACAGCTCGTCCAGCCCGACCAGCGCGAGCAGCTCGCGCGCCCGCCGGTCCATCGCGGCGCGGTCGAGCAGCCCGAGCCGGGTGCGCGGCAGCCGCTCGAACAGCAGGTTCTCGGC
>NZ_JBFUGN010000797.1:0-2880 GCF_056402895.1 Rhizobacter sp. P3_B12
CCGGCGGCCAACGTCGCGCGGCTGGCGCCGGGCTTCATCCCGAACTTCTCGCTGCTGGCGCTGCTGACGGCCATCGCGGCCACGCTGGCCTGGCTGTGGCTGGTGAAGTGGCGCACCGGGCGGCACCGCCATCCGCTGTGGAAGAGCCTGGTGCTGCCGGCCAGCGGCGTCGCGCTGTGCTGGTCGCTGCTGATGACGCTCGGGCTGCCGCTCTTCGACTACGCGCGCAGCTACCGCCCGCTGGTGACGCGCATCGCGCGCCATGTGCCGAGCGACGTGTGCATCGCAGCGCCCGGCCTCAGCCGCGCGCAGCTGGTGGCGCTGGAGTACTTCGGCGGCTACCGCGTCGACGCGACGCAGGCACCCGACCGCACGCTGTGCGAGTTCCTGATCGTGATGGAGACCTTGCGCCGCCAGGCGCCGGCCCCGCAGGGCTGGCAGCTGGTCACGCGGGAGTTGCGCCCCTCGGACAGCGACGAGGTGGCCGCGGTCTACCGCCGCGGACCGTAGCCCGGAAGACATTCCGGGAAAAGCCGCACCCGGATTGGCATCCGGGCTACGAGTCTTGAACCTGCGGCACGCTTCGGCGAGGATCCGGCGCCGGCTCCAGGAAGCGCACCCGCGCCGCCGGCAGCACCAGGCAGAAGCGCGAGCCCTTGCCGATCTCGCTGTGGATGTCGAGCTCGCCGCCGTGCCGCTGCACCACGTGCTTGACGATCGACAGCCCGAGCCCGGTGCCGCCGGTGTCGCGCGAGCGGCTGCCGTCGACGCGGTAGAAGCGCTCGGTCAGCCGCGGCAGGTGCTCGCGCGCGATGCCCGGGCCGGTGTCGCTGACCGCCACCTCGCCGGCACCATCCTCGCGCACCCGCCAGTTCACCGTGATGCGCCCGCCTTCCGGCGTGTAGCGCACCGCATTCGTCACCAGGTTGCCGACCGCGCTCATCAGCTCGCTTTCGCTGCCAGCGAGTTGCGCCGCATCGGCGCCGGAGAAGCTCAGCTGGTGGCGCCCCATCGACAGCGCGCTCGCATCGGCCTGCGCCTGGCCGAACAGCTTGCTGACGGCCACCCAGCGGTCGCTCGGCGGGCGCGGGCTGCCTTCGAGCTGCGCGAGCGTCAGCAGGTCGGCCACCAGCGTCTGCATGCGCTGCGTCTGCTGCCCCATCAGCGTCAGCACGCGGCGGCGCTCGACCTCGGTCAGCGGCAGGTTGCTCATGGTCTCGATGAAGCCCGACAGCACCGTCAGCGGCGTGCGGATCTCGTGCGAGACGTTGGCGACGAAATCGCGCCGCATGCCCTCGGAGCGCTCGCGCTCGGTGATGTCGAGCGACAGCACCAGCTTCAGGCCGTCGCCGTAGGGCCGGATGTAGACCGACAGCGTGCCGCGGCTGCGCAGGTCGGGCACCGTCACCGCCTGGTCGAAGGCGCCGGCCTGCAGGTAGCTGACGAAGACCGGCGCACGCACGAGGTTGGTCACGCGCTGGCGCTTGTCGCGCACCGGGTCGAGCCCGAAGTGGTCGGCCGCCACCGAGTTGCACCATTCGATCTGGTCGTTCTCGTCGAGCAGCAGCACGCCGTTCGGCGAGGCCTCGATGGCCGACAGGAAATGCGCCAGGCGCCCCTGCTCGCGGCTCACCGTGCGGTCGCGCGCCACCACGGCGCGCTCGATGCGGTAGCCCATCTCGCCCCAGAAGCCGGTGTCGCGCGGGGCCGAGCCCTCGAGCGAGCCGCTGAGCCAGCGCATCAGCCGGTAGCCGCGCACCGCGTCGATCAGCGCGACCGCGCTCGCACCGAGCAGCGTGCCGAGCCACAGGCCGACCAGCGGCGCATGCACCATCTCGCCCAGCACATGGCCGAGCCCGCCACCGACCGCCATCGCGAGGACGCCGGCCAGGAAGCGCGGCAGCAGCCAGTTCATCGCATCAGGTCCGTGTCAGGCCGAGGGCAGGCAGGCTCAGGCCGACAGCGACTGCGACTGCACCTGCTGCGTCAGCCGGTAGCCCGCGCCGCGGACGGTCTCGATCATCTGCGAGCAGTTGACCGGGTTCAGCGCCTCGCGCAGGCGCTTGACGTGCACGTCGACCGTGCGCTCCTCGATGAAGACATGGTCGCCCCAGACGCGGTCGAGCAGCTGCGAGCGGCTGTGCACGCGCTCCGGGTGCGTCATGAAGAAATGCAGCAGGCGGAACTCGGTCGGGCCGACGCGAACCTCATGGCCTTCGCGCGAGACGCGGCGCGTCGCCGGGTCGAGCTTCAGCGGGCCGACCTCGACCGCCGAGTCGAGCGCCTCGGGCGCCTTGCGGCGCAGCACCGCACGGATGCGCGCCATCAGCTCGTGCGTCGAGAACGGCTTGGTCAGGTAGTCGTCGGCACCGGCGTCCAGGCCCGAGATCTTGTCGGATTCGGCGGCGCGCGCGGTCAGCATGATGATCGGCAGCTCGCGGGTGCGCGGTTGCGAGCGCCAGCGCTTCGCGAGCGTGATGCCGGATTCGCCGGGCAGCATCCAGTCGAGCACCACCAGGTCGGGCAGCACGCGGTCGACCTGCACCAGCGCCTCGTCGGCCGTCGCCGCCACCACCACCTCGTAGCCCGCATGGCGCAGGTTGATGGACATCAGCTCGGCGATTGCCGATTCGTCTTCGACCACCAGCACCTGGCTCATCGTTGGATCCCCTTTGCAGCAGTTCGCGTCATCGCACCATCGACTCGACGTTCTCGAGCGAGTTGTGGCGCACGTCGGTGCCCATCACCACGTAGATGATGACCTCGGCGAGGTTCTTCGCATGGTCGCCCACGCGCTCGATCGCCTTGGCGACGAACACCAGGTCGATGCTCGACGAGATGGTGCGCGGGTCTTCCATCATGTAGGTGATGAGCTTGCGC
>NZ_JBFUGN010000798.1:0-2874 GCF_056402895.1 Rhizobacter sp. P3_B12
GGGCTGGGCGTCGGGCTGACGCTCGCACAGCGCCTCGCGCAGATGCACGGCGGCAGCCTGGAGGCGGCGAGCGACGGCATCGGCCGCGGCGCGGTGTTCACGCTGCGGCTGCCGTGCGTCGGGCTGGTGCGCTCCGGCGAGGCCGGCGGCCCCGCACTCGAGCCCGGGGCGCCGCAGCCGGCACGGGTGCTGGTGGTCGACGACAACCACGACGCGGCGCACAGCGTGGCCGACCTGCTCGCCCTCGGCGGCCACCAGGTGCGCACCGCCGCCGACGGCCGCGAGGCGCTGGCGGTGGCCGAGAGCTTCGGCCCCGAGGTGGTGGTGCTCGACATCGGGCTGCCGATCCTCGACGGCTACGAGGTCGCCGCGCGCCTGCGCACGATGGACGGCACGCGCAGCGCGCTGCTGCTCGCGCTGACCGGCTACGGCCAGCAGGAAGACCGCCTGCGCGCCGAGGCGGCCGGCTTCGACCACCATTTCGTCAAGCCGGCCGATCCGGTGGCGCTGCAGAAGTGCATCGATGGGTGGCTGCGGCAGCGCCGCGACGCCGACCGGCAGGAAGCCGGCTGAACGGGGGACGGGGGAACGGACGGACCGAACCCTCTTGCCGTGGAACCCGGCGCGCCCGGCGGTTACTCAAGCGCGCATGAGAGGCTGGCGCGATTACCTGTGGATCACCTGGTGGCGTTCGCTGTGGGACGGCCGCGCCACCTTCAAGGACCTCCGCGAGCGTCCTCGCGTCACGGCGCGAACGCCGCAGGAGCGCCTGCTGCAGCGGCTGGACGAGGAATTCGTTCGCCACGTGCCCGACGCCGACAGCGTCGTGTTCGCGCTGCGCCACTGGCTCGACACGCTCGACGGCCACCTCGACCTGTCGCGCTGCGACCGCGCCGCGGTGCGCCAGCTGCCCCCGGACCTGATCGGCGACATCATCACCCATGTCACCCAGCGCAGCGGGCACGAGCAGCTGCGCATCACGCTGCCTCCGGGGATGAACCGGCAGCTCGGCTGGTGGTCCCGCTACGGGCTCGGCTGAGCCGGGCTTCCGACACGCCTGCAGGGCACTTCCCCGAAGTCCTACACGGATTGCCTCTTTTGCCCGATAGGCATCGCCGGGTCGCGGCGCTAGCCTGGGGGCAACGAATCTCAGGAGCGCCCCATGGGTCCCAGCACCGACACCTGCCTGCCGTCCGCTGCGCTGGGCCTGGCACCGATCTCCCGCCCGGCCCTCGGGCTGCTGGTCAGCGAACCGTGGCGCGCCGCCGTCGAACTGGCCTCGCACCGCCTGCGCCGCGGCTTCTCCAAGGTGCAGGCCGGCGACGGCCACCCGGTCGTCATCTTCCCCGGCCTCGCCGCCGACGGCAGCGCGGTCGCGACGCTGCGTGAACACTGCAGCGCCCTCGGCTACACCGCCTTCGACTGGGGCCGCGGCCTGAACGTCGGCCCGCGCGGCGACGTCGATGCCTGGATGGCCGAGCTCGCCGACCATGTCCAGGCGCTGCTGAAACCCCACGCCGGCCGCGCGACGCTGGTCGGCTGGAGCCTCGGCGGCCTCTACGCCCGCGAACTCGGCAAGCTGCTCGCGCCGCAGGTGCGCCGTGTCATCACGATCGGCACGCCGTTCAACGCCGAGGCCGACCACAGCCACGTCGGCTGGCTGTACCGGCTGCTGAACGGCGCGCCGGCCCGGCTCGACCCGGCGATGAGCCGCCGCCTGCGCACGCCGCCGCCCGTGCCCACCGCATCGATCTACAGCCGCAACGACGGCATCGTCGCGTGGCAGACCTGCATCCACGGCCCGCAGGAACACGCCACTGGCCTGGTGCGCGACCTCGAGGTCGACAGCAGCCACATCGGCATGGTGTGGAACCCGCGCGTGCTGAACGCGGTCGGCGAGCTGCTGGCCCAGCCGGCCACCGGCCACTGAGCACCCGGCACCGGCTCAGCGCGCCGGCCAGCCCATCAGCCGCGCCAGCGTGCCGTCGGCCTTCACCTTCTCGAACGCCGCGCGCGTGCGCGCCACCACGTCGTCGGGCGTGGCCCGGCCATAGGCCATGAACAGGCCGGTCGACAGCCCGTCCAGCGTGTAGACCTTCTCCAGCACCGTCGCGCAATCGATGTGCGACTCCTCGCACTGCTGCTGCACGTCGCGCTCGGGCATCGGCACCAGCTGCACCTGGCGGTGCAGCAGCTTGCGGAAGTTGTCGGCGTTCTGCGCCGACACCACCAGCCGCGTGAAGCCCTGCGACTGCAGGTACTGCTCGCGCACGTCRCCGCGCAGCACGCCGACGCTGTAGGCCCTGGCGTCCTGCAGCGTGCGCACCACCACCTCGGTGTCGGTGCGCAGCTTGTACAGGTGGTAGTCGATGCGCATGAACTCGCCGGCCCACTTGAACTTGTCCTCGCGCTGCGGCGTGCGCGCGATCATGAAGATCAGCACGTTCGGCTCCTGCAGCGCCATGTCGTAGGCACGCGCCCAGGGGTAGACGCCGGCACGGTAGTCGGTGAAGCCGGCGCGCCGCATCGTCGCGGCCACCACCTCGCTGGCCGGGCCGGTCACGCGGCCGGCGCTCAGCCACGTGTAGCCGGACTCCTCGGTGACGCCGCGGATGGCCTGCGCCTGCGCGGCGCTGCCGGCGCAGGCCGAGGCCAGCGCGAGGATGCTGTGGGCGAGACGGAAAGCAAGGCGCATCGTCGTCCTCCTGCGGTTCAGGCGGCCACCCGGTCGCGGCCCTGTCGTTTGGCGCGGTACAGCGCCTGGTCGGCGCGGTGCAGCAGCGCCTCGAAGCGGTCCATCGTGTCGGCGTCGAACTGCGCGACGCCGATGCTCAGCGTGACGCGCGGCGCCACCTGCGACGCGCTGTGCGGGAT
>NZ_JBFUGN010000799.1:0-2872 GCF_056402895.1 Rhizobacter sp. P3_B12
GCGGACGGTCGCGAGGTCGTCAGCGCTCTAGCGCTCCAGGGTGTCGCGCACGAGGACAGCGGACGGTCGCGAGGTCGTCAGCGCTCTAGCGCTCCAGGGTGTCGCGCACGAGGACATCGCTCCCGAGGCTCGGGGGGGAGGTCTGCATATGCATCAGAGGGCCTCCTTCGGCTTGCCGGCCTCGTTGCGCACGCGCAGCGTCGTCAGCACCGCCTGCACGGCACTGACCAGTTCGGTGGCCTCGCGCTCGACGCGCCGCAGCTCGTTGTCGGAAACGGCGCCGTCGGCCGTCACCTCGCTGATCTGGCTGATCACCTCGGCGAACTCGCGCGCCAGGCGGGTTACGCCCTTGAAGGTGTCGTCGTCGACGCCATCGGCGCAGGCCGGCAGCGGCAGCACCATGCAATGGCAGGCCATCGCGAAGGCGTTCAGCACGCCGCGGTCCTTGCTGAGCACCGTCAGCTTCAGCGCGTCGGCCAGGCCGAGCTTGGCGGTCGGGTAGTTCGGGTCGACCTCATGGTTGAGGGTGGATGCGCTCTTGCCGAGCAACGGAGCGAGTGCGGTTGCGCCGCCGGGGTAGTCGTGGACGAGGTTGAAGGCTGCTGTTTGGACGTTCATGGCTGGTGCGAAGGTTGACTGCTATAGCCAGCGCATTGCCCCGTCGCAGACACTGTCTGCAGAGGCGATGCATCGGCGGTTTGGTTGACTGATCGACGCCTCTGYGCTGCTTGCGGTGTGGGCGCACCTGGGTGGTCCATCAAAGCGGGCCATATGCGATGCCAGTCCGAAGGACGCAGGTCCCAGTACTCGACCCGGCCATCGCAAGCGATAGCCAGGGCGGGTACGAGGGCAGGAGCAATGGGGCGACTGCGGGCGGCCATCTGAGACAGATGTGCCGATGCGACCCCGACAACACGCGCCACGTGCGCATGTCGGCCGCGCTCTTCGGCCAGATAGTCAGCGAGGTTCATCCCCCATGATAGTAGCAATTGCTTCTAGCAAGCAAGTAGCATTTGCAATGCGAGCGTCTGCTACCGTTCAGGACATGACACCCGAACAACTGCGGCAGTACAGAGTGGAGCGGCTTGCCGCTGCGCTCGCGCACAAGTTCGACGGCAATCGATCGGAGATGGGTCGAGCGTTGGGCTACAAGGATGGCGCGTTCATCCGCCAGATGCTGTCCGAGGCGAGGCCCATCTCTGAGAAGACAGTACAAGCGATCGAGTCCCTGCCGGGGATGTCGGGCTGGTTCAGCCCGGCAAGGCGGGACGCACTCGACTCAACAATCAATGTGTTTCCGCTGACCCCTTCGGACGAACTTCCAGACGGGGTAATAGCTGTACCCGAATGGAACGTCAGGTTCAGTGCCGGCAACGGCCATGAGGCCACCTATGAGATCGTGGAAGACAGCGAACCCGCCTACTACCGCCGAGATTGGTTTATCAAGGAGCGGATCAATCCCACGCGCGTCCGGCGCTTCAGAGTCACTGGCGACAGCATGCAGCCGTTTGTCTATCCCGGCGATCACGTCTTGGTCAACATGGCCGAAACGGAAGTCGTGGACGGGAAGGTCTACGCCCTGCGCTACGACTCCGAACTTCGCGTGAAGCGTTTGCTGAAGCGCCTCGATGGCACGTTGATTCTCAGAAGTGACAACCCCGACTATGGTGACGAGATAGTCGCGCCTGACCTTGTCCAAGAGCACATCACGATCATTGGGCGGGTGCGAGATCGCTCGGGATCGGGCGGGCTGTAGCTCTTGCCCCACGCATCCAGTTGGCCTGCATCTTCAAAAACGTAGCATTTGCTATTGCATAGTGTCGTAGCAGTTGCTACGCTACTCCTCACGTTGATTCATTCGTGAGGTTTCGATGCAAACGCTCTGCACGCGCAGCTACCGCTGCTACTACCACCACCGCTCCGACGCGCCCTCTGAAACCGGCGCCTTGCCCAGCATTCGACTACAGGCCTCTGACGCCGAGGCGGCGATGCACTGCGCGCATGCGGTGTTGGGCCACCCCATCGACCATGTCGAGCGCGTCGAGCCTCTGACTGCGGGGTGCGCATGAGTGCCATCGTTCATCAGATGCCAATGCCGGCCGCGGAAGCGGTGTCGATCAAACTGGTTGTCGATCCCGGTTACTGGCCGCAGATCGACATCGGCGAGCGCGAACAAGGGAATCCGATCCGCTTCCAGATCTCTGCCCCGCACCAAGACTACTTGCTCTTGTCGCATGGGCAGCTCTCGGCGTTGGTATCTGCAGCCAGTGCGTGGCTCGAGCTATGCGCGCAGCACACACCGGAGGCAAGCGAAGCATGAGCCGCCGCTACCTCGCCCGCTACACGCTCTCCGACGGCACGCGCGGCGCGCTGCAGGTCGTCGCATCGCACAGCTTCGATGTCATCGACATGCTGGTGTGCACCTTCTCAAGCCTCCGCACCTGCAGCGCGAGGTGCCTGTGATCGCCGCCGCCCTGCTCACTGTCGCGCCGAGCCACTGGGACGCCGCGAACTACCGCGCATGCGAGCTGTGCGATCACCGCATGCACGACGACGGCGACTTGGTGTGCTGCTGCCCGGCCGCGGTCGCGCCCGATCGCTGGCGCCCCGTCACCGTCATGCGAGCGTCGCTTGGCGGCTGCGGCCCTGATGCCCGATTCATGCGGATCAACTTCGACAGCCTGCACGCCTGACGGCGCGCCGCCGCCCTTCCCCACCTTTTCTCCCGCCCGCCTGCGCCATCGCAGGCGGCGAGCTTCAACACGCCTGCACAGGACGTCAAATGACCTGGATCACCACCTCCACCGGCGATGAGGTATCGCTGCAGCAGCCACGGCTTGCCAGCATCACCCTCGCGACCATCGCGCACCAC
>NZ_JBFUGN010000800.1:0-2867 GCF_056402895.1 Rhizobacter sp. P3_B12
GCACGAGGTTGGGCTCGTCGGCGGCCAGCACCAGGCGCCGGCCCTGCGCGCCGGCATGCTCGAACAGCTCGACCCGGTGGCCGGCGAGCACGCGCGCCGAGGAGGCGAAGTCGTTCCAGGCCGCCGGCAGGGAGGCACTGCCCGCGGCCAGGCACAGCGAGGCACCGGCGTAGCCGACGTGCTCGTACAGACACACCGGCGCCGCCGCGCTGGGCACCGTCGGCGCCACCACGCGGTACGAGGACAGGCGGTCGTTGAAGGCGCGGTTGACCAGGTTCGGCTCGTCCGCCGTCAGCGCAAGCGTGGCGCCGCCTTGCGCGATGTGCTCGTAGAGCGTCACCGACCACCCCTGCGGCACGCGAACCGACGACACCCGGTCGTTCCAGCCGGCCGGCGTGGCCGCGGTTCCGGCCTCGGCACACCAGCTCTCGCCCGCAAAATTGACGTGCTCGTAGAAGCACACCGACGCCGCCTGCGATGCGAGCGGGAAGCCCGCCAGCATCGCAGCGGCCACCCACGCCGTCCTGTTGATCTTCATGGAGTTTTCCTTCGTTGTTGTCGGGCGAGACATCTCCCGGCGTGAAGTCTGGAACCACGAAGGATGGGTGGTGGTACTTAAATGGTACTAAAGCTGCAACGGGGGCGGGGTGGATGTAAATGCGGGGATCGGGTGATGATCTCGACCCTGGCCGGAGAGATCGACATGCGYTGCGAAACCATCGACACCCATCCCGATTTCCGCCGCCTGTCGGCGATCGAAGGCGTGGCGGTGGACCTGCGCTACGCGAGCGAGCGCAACTTCGTCGGGCGTGACCTGTATGGCGAATTGGATTGCGCATGGCTGCATCGCCTGGCCGCGGAGGGTCTCGCGCAGGCGGTGGCCCGGCTGGCCGAGACGGTGCCCGGGCATCGCCTGCTGGTGCTGGACGCATTGCGACCGCACCGCGTGCAGATCCAGCTGTGGGACCACCTGGACGGCACCGACCTGCGGCAGTACGTGGCCGACCCGGCGCGCGGCTCGATCCACTCGTTCGGCATGGCGCTGGACGTGACGGTGATCGACGAAGCAGGGCGCGAACTCGACATGGGCAGCGGCTTCGACGAGATGACGGCGCTGTCGCATCCGGTGCTGGAGGCGGCGCATCTCGCGAGCGGGGCACTGACGCAGGCGCAGCATGCGAATCGGCTGCTGCTGCGCGATGCGCTGAACGCCGCGGGCTTTCGTGGCATCGACAACGAGTGGTGGCACTTCGAGATGCTGGAGCGGCAGTTGGTGCGGGAAACGTTCCTGCGGGTGGAGTGATTTGCCGGCCACTGTGTGGAACTCAGCACGCTGCAAGGTCACATAGCTGCATGAGACAATTTCTTCGCAACCCAACATCGGAGCATCCAAGCCATGGGCTTCCTCATCGACTTCGCGGCGGATTCCAGAGGCGCGTTTGCACGGGGGTTCATGCGCGGATTGGCGGCACCCGTGACCTTGTTCGTGCACAACGAAGCGCCGGCGTTGCCCAACGTTCCGATGGTGGAGCCGCCTGCAGCAGGTCGGGAGATCGCGGCTGCGCTTGCGTCGGATTGGGTGCGCATCGGGGATGCAATGCATCACGCGGTGCAGCGTCATGAGCAGGGGCAGCAAGCCTCACCAGACACCGCTGGCTCAGGCAGCAAGCAAGGCGATCGGGCTGGGCGCGGTCAGGGCTGAACAACAGCTTGTCATCCAGCAAAGCCAGTACACCGGGGAGATCCCGCACCCGGACATCCTCAAGCAGTTCGATCAGCTCATTCCCGGCACGGGAGCGAAGCTCATTCGTTGGGCCGAAGAGGAGCAGCAGCACCGCCGCTCGATGGAACGAGCAGCGATGGATGCCAACATCGCGGCCCAGCACTCGCAGAGCCTGACCAACGCCTACACCGCACGTGCGATCTTTCGCAGCGACATGATGGGGCAAACCTGTGGCGTCCTGGTCTGTCTCGTCTGCGTGGTTGGCGCGATCTGGATGGGCACGATCGGCCAGCCATGGGTCGCTGCGGCGCTCGCCGCAATACCGACTGCCGCTGTTGTTCAGGCGTTCCGCTCGAGCATGTTCGGGCGCAAACGGCAGGCCGGCGAGGGAAAGTCGAAGTCGTAGTGCTGGTCGCCGGCCGGTGGCAGCTTGAGGTCTATGAGACGGGAACGGGAAGGCCGCTCAGAACCGGTACGCCGTGAACACCACGACGCTGTTCTGCGCCTTCTTCTCGGTGACCGGGCTGTCGGCCGCGTCGCGCTGCAGGCTGCGCGTCGACACGCGGGTGCCGATGCCCCACTGCTTGTCGATCTGGTAGTCGGCCCCGACGGTGAAGCCCACCGACTCGATGCCCGAGCGCGGCCTGTACACCGCGCGGCCCGATCGCGCCGCCTGCTGCTCGTCGATGCCGAAGTAGGTCTGCATCGCGCTGCGGCTGGCCCAGGTCACCCCCGGGCCGGCCGACAGCATCAGGCCCGGCGCCGGGCTGTACTTGCCCTCGACGTCGAACGACAGCCGCCCGCCCTGGTGCTTGCCGCCGATGTCGCCGACCACGTTGCCCCGGGCGGTGAACCAGCCGTCGGAGTAGCTCGCGAACACCGCGCCGAGCACGGTGCCGTCGATGTCGCCCAGGCCGCGCAGGCGGTCGGCATCGGATTCCTTGCGCGGCTTCTCGAGGTCGCCGCCGATGCCCAGGCCGACGCGCCAGTGCGGGTCGGTGATGATGAACGCGCCGATGCCGGCCGGCACGCCCGCGCCAGGCACGCCGCCGATGAAGTAGCGGCCCCGGTTGGCGGCCAGCACCGGAAAGGCGCGCACCTTGTGCTCGGCGCTGCCGGGGTACTTGGGGATGCTGCCGACGCC
>NZ_JBFUGN010000801.1:0-2867 GCF_056402895.1 Rhizobacter sp. P3_B12
GCTCTGGATGGTGTGCAGCAGGGTGTGGTTCATCGGCGGTTCAGGAGTCACGTTCGACCACTTTGTCGGCCAGCATGCCCAGCAGGCCGGTGCTCGGGAGGCCGCTGCGCAACAGCGCCGCRTGGGCCTGGTCGCGCAGCTGCGCGGCATGCCGGCGCGCGGGCTCCAGGCCCAGCACGCTGACGTAGGTCGGCTTGTTGTTGTCCATGTCCTTGCCGGCGGTCTTGCCGAGGGTTTCGGAGGCCTGCGTCACGTCGAGGATGTCGTCGACCACCTGGAACGCGAGGCCCAGGGCGTCACCATACTCCGCCAGCGCCTGCCAGGCCACCGGATTCGTACGCCCGCAGGCCGCCCCCATCAGCACGCTGGCCTGCAGCAGGGCGCCGGTCTTGCGGTGGTGCATGTCGCGCAGCGTGTGCTCGTCGAGCGTGGCGCCGATGCTGGCGAGGTCGATCGCCTGGCCGCCGGCCATCCCGGCATGGCCGGCCGAACGCGCCAGCAGCGAGCACAAGCGGGCCTGCAGCGCCGGCTCGACGCCCTCGCCGGGCGTCAGCACCTCGAAGGCCAGCGCCTGCATCGCGTCGCCGGCCAGCATCGCCTGCGCCTCGCCGTACTGAACGTGCACCGTCGGCTTGCCGCGGCGCAGCACGTCGTTGTCCATGCAGGGCATGTCGTCGTGGATCAGCGAGTAGGCGTGGATCAGCTCCACCGCGCAGGCGGCCCGCAACGCCGCCTCGCACTGGCCGTCGACCGCCCGGGCCGCCGCCAGCACCAGCAGCGGGCGCAGCCGCTTGCCGCCGTCGAGCACGCCGTAGCGCATCGTCTGGCCGAGTCCGGCCGGGGCCTCGGCGGGCACCCAGCGCGACAGCGCGGCTTCGACCGATTCCAGCTCGGCACGCGCCCATTCATCAAATTCGATCAAGCTCATCCCCCGGACCACGGCTTCAGTTGGCCTTCTTCGAGCACCTGCACCTGCTGCTCGACGGCGCTCAGGCGCTCGCGGCAGTAATTGAGCAGATCTGCACCCCTCTTGTAGCTTTCAAGCAGCTTCTCCAGCGGAAGCTGCCCACCCTCCATCGCGACGACCAGGCGCTCGAGCTCGGACAGGGCGTCTTCGTAGCTGGCGGGCGCATCGGTCTGCGCGGGTGTGGAAGAGGTCTTCGGCATGTCGTGACACAAAAACGAGCATTGTAGTCAGCGACCATCCCGAGACCCAGGCCCGAGCGGCCGCTTCATCACTTCATCCCCCCAAAGAGGGACGACCTGCGGCGCCACGGCTACAATCCCGCCCTCGCTGGTTCCAACGCGCCGTGCGCAGCGAGACCTCCCACCCCCGGCAGCGCCCCGTGGTGGCACGTTCACATCGGTTATAGGAGACCCTCGGGATCATGTCCGACCTGAGCCTCGCTCTTCCAGCTCTCGAGCGCCAAAGCAAACCCCACAGCGCCCAACTCCCCGTCTCCGCGTACTTCGACGACGACCTCCATCGCCGCGAGATGGAGCTCATCTTCCAGCATGGGCCCCGCTACCTGGGGCACGAACTCGCGGTTCCCGACATCGGTGACCACTACGCCCTGCCCCAGGAGGGCGAGGGCCGCGCACTGGTGCGCACCGCACAGGGGATCGAGCTGATCTCCAACGTCTGCCGGCACCGGCAGGCGGTGATGCTGCGCGGGCGCGGCAACACCGGCAGCCACATCGTGTGCCCGCTGCACCGCTGGACCTACGACCTGAAGGGCCAGCTGATCGGCGCGCCGCACTTCCCGGCCGACCCCTGCCTGCACCTGAACCGCTACAAGACGCAGACCTGGAACGGCCTGGTCTTCGAGGCCAACGGCCGCGACGTGGCCGCCGACCTGGCCGCGCTCGGCCCGCGCGCCGACCTGGATTTCAGCGGCTACGTGCTCGACCGCGTGCACATGCACGAGTGCGACTACAACTGGAAGACCTTCATCGAGGTCTACCTGGAGGACTACCACGTCGGCCCGTTCCACCCGGGGCTGAGCCAGTTCGTCAGCTGCGACGACCTGGCCTGGGAGTTCGGCCGCCACCATTCGGTGCAGACGGTCGGCCCGAAGAACGCGCTCGCGAAGGCCGGCTCCGACACCTACCGCAAGTGGCACGACGCGGTGCTGGCGTTCCGCAGCGGCCGCTTCGACAACCCGGTGCCGGCGCACGGCGCGATCTGGCTCACCTACTACCCGAACGTGATGGTCGAGTGGTATCCGCACGTGCTGGTGGTGTCGACGCTGTACCCGAAGGGGCCGCAGAAGACGTTGAACGTCGTCGAGTTCTTCTACCCGGAAGAGATCGCCGCCTTCGAGCGCGAGTTCGTCGACGCGAACCAGGCGGCCTACCTCGAGACTTGCGTCGAGGACGACGAGATCGCGCTGCGCATGGATGCGGGCCGGCGTGCGCTGCACGAGCGCGGCGACAACGAGGTCGGCCCCTACCAGACGCCGATGGAAGACGGCATGGAGGAGTTCCATGCCTGGTACCGCAAGGCGATGAAGCTGGCCGTCTGACGGGACATCGCGCATCGGGCGAGAATCGCCCGATGCGCTCCGCCCCCGTCCTGATGATCCTCGCGTCGTTCCTGTTCGCCAGCATGGGGGTCTGCGTGAAGCTCGCCTCCGCCTACTACCCGCCGGGCGAGATCGTCTTCTACCGCGGCCTGACCGGCACGCTGCTGCTGGCGGCGCTCACGCGCTGGCGCGGCGGCACGCTGCGCACCAACGTGCCCTCGATGCACTTCTGGCGCAGCCTGACCGGCGTGTCGGCGCTGTGCCTGTGGTTCTACTCGATCAGCAACCTGCCGCTGGCCACGTCGATGACGCTGAACTACATGTCGTCGGTGTGGATGACGC
>NZ_JBFUGN010000802.1:0-2867 GCF_056402895.1 Rhizobacter sp. P3_B12
TGCTGGTGGTCGCCTCCCGCCGCGACGTGCGCATCCAGGTGCGCGACGCGGTGCGCAACATGGGCCTGCTGGTGGATTTCGTGACCTCGATCGAGGAGGCCCGCGACTTCTGTCGCAGCGGCCTGCCGCATGCGATCGTCGTCGAGTCGGTGCTGCGCGGCGACCGCTTCAACGACCTGCGCAACGAGGTCGATTCGGCCGGCGGCGATGTGGTGTTCATCGAGATCATCGAAGAGGGCAATGCCTTCGAGATCTCGGGCTTCGGCGGGTTGAGCATGGCGCGCGTCGGGCGCGACGCGATCCTGACCTCGCTGCCGTCGGCGCTGATGTTCGAGCTGTCGAAGACTACTTGAGGCTGCCGAACACCTTCTTCAGGATCGCGCTCCCGGTGGCGACCGGGTTCTCGCGGATCTTGTGCTCTTCCTCGCCGATCATCAGGAACAGCCCGTCGAGCGCCTTCTCGGTGACGTAGCTGTGGATGTTGGCATCCTGCGGCTTCAGCAGCCCGAAGCTCGCCGCCTTGCCAGCCACCGCGTTGTACTTGTCGGCCAGCGACACCTTCTCGGTCGCCCGCTTGACGATCGGCAGGAAGCGCACGCCCAGCGGCTCGCGCGTCTTGGTGGAAAAGAACTGCGTGACCGAGCCGTCGCCGCCGCCCAGGATGCCCTTGGCGTCCTCGACGCTCATGCTCTTCACCGCGCCGACCAGCAGCGTCTTCGCCTCGGGCACCGCGGCCTCGGCGGCGCGGTTCAGCGCCGTCTCGAGCTCGTCGACGCGCCGTTGCTGCCCGGTCGCCCTCAGGAAGCGCGCCGCATCGTTCAGGAAGCCGGGCAACGGGATGTGCACCTTCGGGTTCGAAAGAAAACCGTCCGGCTTGCCGAGCAGGCCGACGGCCGACACCGCGCCGCGCTCCAGCGCGGCCCGGATGCCCGCGGTGGCATCGCCTTCGCTGAGGCTGAACGCCCAGGCCTGTCCGGTCCATGTCCACACACCCAGGCCCGCGAGCACCGCTGACGTAAACTTTCTCCGYTGCATCGATCACATCCCATGAAATTGACCCGCCATCTTGCCGCCGCGTTGAGTGTTCTGGCAATCGCGGCAGCGGCTTGTGGGGCTTATGCAGCGTATTCGGGCCTCGCGCGCCCGCAGATGGCCCCGGACGCCGCGTTCGTCCGCCTGGATGGCAGCCGCAGCAGCGTCGCGCAACTGAAGGGCCAGGTGGTGCTGGTCAACTTCTGGGCCACCACCTGCACGACCTGCGTGCACGAGATGCCGCAGGTGACAGCCACCCACAACCGGTTCAAGGCGCGCGGCTTCGAGACCCTGGCGGTGGCGATGAGCTACGACCCGCCGGCCTCGGTGATCCACTTCGCCGAATCGCGCAAGCTGCCGTTCACCGTGGTGATCGACAACACCGGGTCGGTCGCCCGCAGCTTCGGCCCGATCGAGGGCACGCCGACCAGCGTGCTGATCAACAAGCGCGGCGAGATCGTCAAGCGCTATGTGGGCCAGCCGGATTTCGCGGAATTGCAGGCGCAGGTCGAGAAGCTGCTGAATTCGTAGCCCGGATGCCAATCCGGGGGGCCGCATCTCGAAGTGAAGAACGATCTCCGGATTGGCATCCGGGCTACGCTAGATGGCGTTCGCGACGCCGGCTTCGTGGGCCTGCTGGTCCGCGTGGTAGCTCGAACGCACCATCGCGCCGACGGCGGCGTGCGTGAACCCCATCTTCAGCGCCTCGGCCTCGAACATCCTGAAGGTGTCCGGGTGCACGTAGCGCCGCACCGGCAGGTGGTGGCCGCTCGGCGCGAGGTACTGGCCGATCGTCAGCATGTCGATGCCGTGCTCGCGCATGTCGCGCATCACCTGCAGGATCTCTTCGTCGGTCTCTCCCAGGCCCACCATCAGCCCGCTCTTGGTCGGCACGTGCGGCGCGAATTCCTTGAAGCGCTTCAGCAGGTTCAGCGAGTACGCATAATCCGAACCCGGGCGCGCTTCCTTGTACAGGCGCGGCGCGGTCTCGAGGTTGTGGTTCATCACGTCGGGCGGTGCCGCCTTCAGGATCTCCAGCGCGCGGTCCATGCGGCCGCGGAAATCGGGCGTCAGGATCTCGATGCGGGTGTCGGGCGACAGCTCGCGGGTGCGCTGGATGCACTCGACGAAATGCGCGGCGCCGCCGTCGCGCAGGTCATCACGGTCGACGCTCGTGATCACGACGTACTTCAGGCGCAGCGCCGCGATGGTCTTCGCGAGGTTCAGCGGCTCGTCGGCATCCAGCGGATCCGGCCGGCCGTGGCCCACGTCGCAGAACGGGCAGCGCCGCGTGCACTTGTCGCCCATGATCATGAAGGTGGCGGTGCCCTTGCCGAAGCATTCGCCGATGTTCGGGCACGACGCCTCTTCGCACACCGTGTGCAGCTTGTGCTCGCGCAGGATCTGCTTGATCTCGTAGAAGCGGGTGGTCGGCGAGCCGGCCTTCACGCGGATCCAGTCCGGCTTCTTCAGCGTCTCGGCCGCGACGATCTTGATCGGGATGCGGGCCGTCTTGGCCTGCGCCTTCTGCTTGGCGCTCGCGTCGTAGTGGGCCGCGTCCTGGGCCTGGTGGATGACGTTTTCGGTCGACATCGGGGTTACTTTCGAGGGGCGGCCGACGGGTCAGCTCAGGTGCGACACCAGCCGGTCGCCCAGCCGCTGCGCCGCGGTGGTCCAGTCGGTGCGGACGCCCAGTGTAGCCAAGTCGACCGTTTGCAGCCCGGCGTAGCCGCAGGGGTTGATGCTGCTGAAGGGGCTCAGGTCCATCGCCACGTTCAGTGCCAGCCCGTGGTAGGTGCAATGCCGGCTGACCTTGATGCCGAGCGCCGCCACCT